>NZ_JBQHST010000019.1:0-42983 GCF_052066095.1 Collinsella sp. HCP28S3_B9 | reverse complement strand
CCGCCCTTGCGGAGCCGCTCTTCTTCTTTCCGGACATGCCGTCCTCCGATCTCCCGGGGCCGGCCGATCCGGCCCTCAGGGTATCGGGTTCCCACATTCATCCGCACATGTGCGGATGAATGTGGGAGGTGTTCGGATGAAGTTGATAATCAAGGCCCATTGCAACAATCTGTTGATTGAACGTCGCTGCATGTTCGCGCTATCATGCATGGTTAAAATTGGTTAGCCATGGCAAACGGTTAGCAATGGTGAACATAAATGCAACGCCCTGTGGGCGTCGGGGGAGGAACACGGACGTGAAGCTCGATACACTCGAGATTGGAAAGGACGCCGTTGTCGCATCGGTGGCATCGGACGACCAGGCACTCCGACAGCATATTTTGGACATGGGCTTAACGCCGGGCACCGAAGTCACCATGATGAAGTACGCCCCCATGGGCGACCCGCTCGAGATTCGCCTGCGTGGCTACGAGTTGACGCTGCGCAAAGACGATGCTGCTCGCATTGAGCTCGTGGGTATTCACGACACCGATACGAGCCCGCGCGTTAACGCCGCAATCGGCACGACGGAGCACCCGGCGCTCGGTGAGGGGACGTATTCGCCCCGCGCGGCAAAAACGGCCGTGCCCGAGGGCGCGCCGCTGCACTTTGCCCTCGCCGGCAACCAAAATTGCGGCAAGACCACGCTGTTCAACCAGCTGACGGGTTCCAACCAACATGTTGGTAACTTTCCCGGCGTGACGGTCGACCGCAAGGACGGTACTGTCCGTAACCACCCCGAGGCGAGCGTTACCGACCTGCCCGGTATTTATTCGTTGTCGCCGTACACGGGCGAGGAGATTGTCAGCCGTCAATTCATCCTTGACGAGCATCCCGACGCCATCATCGACATCATCGATGCCACCAATATCGAGCGCAACCTCTACCTGACGCTGCAGCTTATGGAGCTCGACTGCCCCATGGTCATCGCGCTCAACATGATGGACGAGGTGACGGCCAACGGCGGCGCCGTGGACGTCAACCTGCTCGAGAGCCTGTTGGGCGTGCCTGTTGTCCCCATTAGCGCTGCCCGCAACGAGGGTATCGGCGAGCTGGTGGATCACGCTCTGCATGTGGCGCGGTTCCGCGAGCGCCCCGGTCGCCTGGACTTCTGCGCGCCCGATGGCCCGGACGGCGGTGCGCTGCATCGCTGCATCCACGGCATTGCCAACCTGATCGAGGACCATGCCGTGACGGCCCGCATTCCGGTGCGTTTTGCGGCGACCAAGCTGGTTGAGGGCGACGAGCTGGTGACCGAGGCACTTCACCTGGATCGCAACGAACTTGACGCTATCGAGCACATCATTACCCAGATGGAGGGCGAGGCTGGCACCGACCGCCTGTCCGCGCTGGCCGATATGCGCTTTAGCTTTATCGGCGACGTGTGTGGGCGCTGCGTCGTCAAGCCGCACGAGAGCCGCGAGCACGTGCGCTCCGTTAAGATCGACCGCATCCTGACGGGTCGCTACACGGCCATCCCGGCGTTTCTGGTGATCATGGGCCTCGTCTTTTGGCTGACGTTTGGCGTGATCGGCGCGGCGTTGCAGGGACTTATGGAGGACGGCATCGCTGTCATCATCGCCTCGGCCGATGCGGGTCTCAAGGCGTTCGGAACCAACGACGTGGTGCGCTCGCTGGCTGTCGACGGCGTGCTTACGGGCGTGGGCAGCGTGCTGACCTTCCTGCCGATTATCGTCGTGCTCTTCTTGTTCCTCTCCATTCTGGAAGACTCCGGCTACATGGCGCGCGTGGCCTTTGTCATGGATAAGGTGCTGCGTCGCTTTGGCCTGTCGGGCCGCAGCTTTGTGCCCATGCTCGTCGGTTTTGGCTGCACCGTGCCGGCTATCATGTCGACCCGTACACTCCCATCCGAGCATGATCGCAAGATGACGGTCATGCTCACGCCGTTCATGAGCTGCTCGGCCAAGTTGCCGGTTTACGGCTTGCTGTGCGGAGCATTCTTCCCGCAGGCGACGGTCCCCGCCATGGTCTCGCTCTATTTGATTGGCATTGCGGTCGGTTGCATCGCGGCTTTGGTGCTCAACCGCACGGCATTTAAGGGCGACCCGGTGCCGTTTATCATGGAGCTTCCCAATTACCGCCTGCCGAGCATCAAGACGACGGTGATGCTGGCGTGGGATAAGGCCAAGGACTTTATTACCAAGGCCTTTACCATCATCTTTGCCGCCACCGTGGTCATCTGGTTCCTCCAGACGTTTGACATCCGCTTTAATGTGGTCGCCGATCAGTCGCAGAGTCTACTTGCCGGTCTGGGTAGCATCATCGCGCCGGCGTTGGCGCCGCTTGGCTTTGGCGACTGGCGTGCATCCACGGCGCTCGTCACCGGACTTATCGCCAAGGAGAGCGTCATCTCGACCCTCACCGTGCTTTTGGATGCAACGTCACCCGCGGCGCTGTCGACCATGTTTTCGCCGTTTACCGCCTACGTGTTCTTGGTCTTTACGCTGCTGTACCCGCCCTGCGTGGCGGCAATCGGTGCCGTCAAGAGCGAGTTGGGCGCGCGCTATGCCGTTGCCGTGTTTGCGTTTCAGGTGACGGTCGCCTGGATCGTGGCGTTTGTCGTGCATTCGGTGGGCATATTGCTGGGGTTGGCTTAGCTATTTATTGACGGCGCAACCTCTGTGTATTGAGTTGTTGATTGCGGCCCCGCATCTGTGCTGACGGATGCGGGGCCGTTGCTATATAATCGCCCACCGCCCAAGACAATCGGAGAGGTTTCCTACATGACTCAGGCAAGACAAGATGGCATCTCGCTCAAGCAGTGGCTCCCGCTTATCGGGCTCGCCTGCTGCGCGTTCGTGTTCAACACATCGGAGTTCATGCCCATCGGCCTTCTGACTGATATTGCCGTATCGTTCTCGCTCACCGAGGCCCAGGCAGGCATCATGATTTCGGTCTACGCCTGGGGCGTCATGCTGCTGTCGCTGCCGCTTATGGTGTTTGCCTCGCGCTTTGAGTTCAAGCGTATGCTGCTCGGCGTGCTCGCCGTGTTCTCTCTGGGTCAGTTCCTGTCCGCCGTGGCGCCCACCTACCCTATTTTGGTCTGTGCACGCCTGGTGGTCGCTTGCGCACATGCCGTGTTTTGGTCGGTCGCCTCGATTATGGCCTCGCGCCTGGTCGACACCCGTCACGGGGCGCTCGCCATCAGCATGATCGCCACGGGCTCGTCCATCGCGCAGATCTTTGGCCTGCCGATCGGCCGCGCCATCGGCCTGGCCGTGGGCTGGCGCATGACGTTTGCCGTGGTCGGGGCCTTTTCTGCCGCCGCGGTGGTGTACCAGGCAGCGGTGTTCCCGGCCATGCCGGCGGGAGAGCGCTTTGCCGTCAAACAGCTGCCCGAGCTGCTCAAGAACCCGTTCCTCATCGCGCTCTACGCGGTCACGGTTTTTATGGCGACCGGCTATTACACAGGCTACAGCTATATCGAGCCCTTCCTGGCGCAGGTCGCGCACGTCGACGCGGGCGCCATTACCATGACGCTGACGGCGTTTGGCTGCTCCGGTCTGGTGGGCAGCTGGCTGTTTGGCCGCCTGTTCGACGGGCACCGCTTCCCGTTTTTGGCTATCACGCTCTCCGGCGTGCCAGCGGCCCTGCTGCTCATGGGTTCGGCCGCATCGTCGCTCGCAGCAGTGCTTGCCGTCTGCGTGCTGTGGGGCTGCTGCGCCACGGCCTTTAACGTGGCGTTCCAGGCCGAGCTTATCAAGTACACGCCCGCGGATTCGTCGGCTGTCGCCATGTCGATCTTCTCGGGCCTGTTTAATCTGGGTATCGGCACGGGCACCGCGATCGGCGGTGCCGTGGTTTCGGGTCCCGGTATCGCCTGGATCGGCTTTGTGGGCGGGGCGATTGCCGTCGTGGGCGTCATCCTCGCCATCACGGTGATGTTCCCGGCCATACGCCGCGCAAAGCCCGTCGCCTAATCACGTCCCCTCATCAGTTGCGGTGGAATAGTTCCTGTTTAAGGCCTCTGAAGGCCCAAGCAGGAACTATTCCACCGCAACTTATTTTGGGGAAGAGGATGCAAGCTGGGCATACAATGGGTGTCGTTGTGTTGGCTTACCGGGAGGTTGCTATGTGGGCATACGAGACGACGTTCTATCAGATCTATCCGCTGGGCTTTTGTGGAGCTCCGCGCGAAAACGCCGCGCCCGTTGCCGAGGATGAGCTTGCCCTGGCTGCCAACGACGCGCCCAACCCCGATGCCCCCATTATGAAAATCGCCCAATGGGCCGACTACCTGCAGGAACTAGGTATTGGCGCTGTGCTCATCAACCCACCGCTCGAGTCCGATAGCCATGGCTACGACACGCGCAGCCTGCGCCACATCGACCGTCGCCTGGGTGGGGATGCCGACTTTGCCGCCGTGTGCGAGACGCTGCATGCCCACGGCATCCGCGTGGTGCTCGACGCCGTCTTCAACCACGTCGGTCGCGGCTTTTGGGCCTTCCGCGATGTGCAGGAGCGCAAGTGGGACTCGCCCTACAAGGACTGGTTCCACATCAGCTTTGACGGCGACTCGTGCTACGGCGATGGCTTTTGGTACGAGGGCTGGGAAGGCCATTTTGAGCTCGTGAAGCTTAACCTGCAAAACCCCGCCGTGGTCGATTACCTGCTCGAGTCCGTGCGCCGCTGGGCCGATGTCTTTGGCGTCGACGGTCTGCGCCTGGACGTCGCCTATATGCTCGACCGCGACTTTATGCGCCGCCTGCACGCCTTTGCCCGTGAGCTCAAGCCCGACTTTGTGCTGATCGGCGAGACGCTCCACGGCGACTACAACCAGATCGTCAACGACGAGATGCTCGACTCCTGCACCAACTACGAGTGTTACAAGGGACTGTACTCCAGCTTTAACTCGATCAACATGTTCGAGATCGCCCACTCGCTGCACCGTCAGTTTGGCGGCGACCCGTGGTGCATCTACCGCGGCAAGCACCTGCTGTCGTTTGTCGACAACCACGACGTGCCACGCCTGGCGAGCATCCTTACCGACAAGTCGTGCCTGCGTCCCGCCTATGGCATGCTCTTTGGCATGCCGGGCATCCCGTGCATCTACTATGGCAGCGAGTGGGGAATTGCTGGCGAAAAGGGCGGCCCCGATGGCGACTGGGCGCTGCGCCCTGCGCTCGATGAGCCTGCGCCCAACGAGCTGACGGCGTTCATCACACAGCTTACGCACCTGCGCTCGGCCGACGACGCGGCGGCCCGTGCCCTCAACTACGGTGCGTATCGCAACGTGATGATTCAGAACAAACAGCTGCTGTTCGAGCGCGCCTGCGACGACGCGACGGTGCTCGTGGCGGTCAATGCCGTGAACGAGCCTTATACCTTTGGAGCCGGCGAACTCAACGGTTCCTTCGTCGACCTACTTGCCGACGATGCACCCACGGTCGAGCTGACGGGTGCGCTTGAACTTGCGCCCTACGAGGTGCGCTATCTGTTGAGGGCCTAGGTCATGGCAGCGTCTGACGAGGGCTATCAACATATTGAGCATGGGTTTGATCCCGTGTTCGACCAGCGCTCGCGCGTTTTGGTGCTGGGATCGTTTCCCTCGGTGCTTTCGCGCGCCAATGCCTTTTATTACGGCAACCCTCAGAATCGCTTTTGGCGCGTGATGGCCGCGTGCCTTGGTGTGCCTGTACCACCCAACGAGGGCGACCCTTTGGTGGGCGGCGAGCCCGCGACGCTCGACGCCTCTATTGCCGCCAAGCGATCCATGCTGTTGAACGGTGGTGTGGCCCTGTGGGATGTGGTCGAGAGCTGCGACATTAAGGGGTCGAGCGACGCGAGCATCAAAAACGTTGTGCCGGCATATATCGAACGCATCACTGGAGCTGCGCCCATCGAGCGGGTGGTATGCAACGGAGGTACGGCGGGGCGCCTCTATAAGCGCTATCTACAGGAGCGGACGGGTCTGTCCGCTGTCGTGTTGCCGTCAACTAGTCCCGCTAACGCGGCCTGGCGCCTGGAGCGGCTTGTCGAGCGCTGGCGCGAGGCAGTTGACTGGACCGCACGGTAATCTAGATCCTTGATTGAGCATGGGCGCCGAGGCGTTTGATGATGGCATGCCAGATTGGTGCGGGCACGGCGGGCTTGACGCGCACCATGCCGTCGACATCGACACTATCGGCATCGCCGCCGCCAAGCAGCTGCGCATGTTCAATGGAACAGCCCATGCGCACAGCGCCTACAAGCTTATCCATCGCTTCGGAAAATGGCCGGCGTAAGAGGCCCATGCGTGGGGAATGGCGGAGCGCCGCAATACCGCTGCCGGCGCAGATGACAACGCCACCGCACCATGGCAGGTCACGTAGAATACATGCCCGGTACAGGTGGTCGAGGACTTCGTCCGCCTGCTTGTTGTTTTTTGACAGGGCCTGGACGACGACATAGACGCGTGTCTCTGTATCCCCGAAGCGATCGAGTATCTGCTCGACAGCGATCATCGCCTCATCATCAAATGCATCATCAACAGCGAACACCATGCCATCGACTACACCGGCATCATCCGCCTCCAAATCGACCGAACGGGGGAGCGCGGTGCCGGAAAGCTGAGCATAGGCGGCGATGGCATCCTGCAGGTCCCAGAGTAAAAACTCAAGATCGGCGCTCTCGGGAATACTGATATACGCAATGGTTTGCAGCGTTTTTGGTACATCGCCGCGCGCGGTCGTCTCCATGCCGCCTCCTTTCCGGTTGGTTTCCGTTTAGGTTACACCGTCTGGTGGCGCGCGGGCGCGCTATCCTAGTGCAACCCTTACGAAAGGAATGCCATGCGACTGCCCATGAACACCTCGCTTGCCACGCTCAAGCCCTCCGGCATTCGCCGGATCAACGCGCTCGCCGCCCAGCACCCGGGGTGCATTGCGCTCGCGCTTGGCGAGCCCGATTTTCCCACGCCCGATGTGATTAGCGCCGAGGTGACCGCTGCGCTGGGCCGCGGTGACACGCACTATCCGCCCAACAACGGCCGTTCCGCCCTGCGCGAGGCGCTGTCTACCTACATGGGAGACGCGGGCCTTACGTTTTCGGCCGACGAGGTCATCCTAACCGACGGCGCGACCGAGGCCCTGTCGGCAACATTTATGGCCATGCTCAACCCCGGCGACGAGGTTATTATCCCCACGCCGGCCTTTGGCCTGTACGAGAGCATCGTCGTGGCCAACCACGCCAAAGCGGTCTTTTTGGATACGGAGCCCGCGCAATTTCAGATTGACGAGGAAGCGCTTCGCGCCTGCGTGACCCCGGCGACTAAGGCCATCGTCATCTGCACGCCCAACAATCCTACGGGCTGTATCCTCGACGCGGCATCGCTCGACGCCGTGGCACACGTGGCAGAGCAAGCGGGCATCTACGTAATCTGCGACGACGTATATAACCGCCTGGTCTATGTGGATGGCTATGAGCGCTTTGCCCAGCGCCACCCGGAGCTACGCGAGCAGACGGTGGTCATCGAGAGCTTCTCCAAGCCATGGGCTATGACCGGCTGGCGCTTGGGCTGGCTCGCAGCTGCAGCCCCCGTCATCGCCGAGATCGCAAAAGCTCACCAATACCTAGTATCGAGCGCCGTCTCCTTTGAGATGGACGCCGCGGCCCGAGCCCTGACCGTCGACCCAACCCCCATGCTCAAAGTCTACCGAGCCCGCCGCGAACGCGTGCTCGCAGCCTTAGACACCATGGGCCTCGACGTAGTGGAACCAGCCGGCGCCTTCTACGCTTTCCCCAGCATCAAACAATTCGGCCTAACAAGCGAAGACTTCTGCATCAAAGCCATCAAAGAAACCAACGTAGCCCTAGTCCCCGGAGACTGCTTCGGCACCGAAGGCCACGTCCGCTTAAGCTACTGCGTCTCCGACCAAGATCTGGACGAAGGCCTCCGCCGCCTGTCCACCTTCGTCTCAACCCTATAACCATCAGGGACGCAACACATCAGCCCACCGACATAAGGGTTATGCGTGGGGGCGTCGCTCAACGGAAAACCGGGCTGCCCCATAGTTGACGCAGGCACGCGCCGCCGAAGGCCAGGCGCAAGGTTTCCGTAGATTCCGCACGAGCCGGAAAGCACTTAATGTGCTTTCCGAGCGAGCCCAGGACCTGACCGAGCGGAAACCTTGCGCCTGGCCTTCGGCGGAGCGTGCCGGATGGTGGAATTGTGTGCAGCCCGGTTTTCCATTGACCGACGCCGGGGTCCCCGCCATAATACTTTCGGTTCACGCACGAATCCGCTGCCAGAGACAGCCGGTGCAAACGGGCATTGCCCGCGAGCTCAATGGGATATCCCGCCAGCCGAGGTGGTCGAGTAGATATGTCTTCTCGCCCCCGTCGCTCATGCAGCGCGGGGGCTTTCTTTTTGGACATGCCCCCGTCACGTCCTTGTGGCGGACCGTGCCCGGAAAGAATTCGAGGAGGTGTAATTCATGCCCCAGCAGTACAAAATCGACAAGGTTGCAGAGATCGAGTCCCGTATCGCCGAGAATGCCGGTCTGTTCGTCGTCAACTACAACGGTCTGACGGTTAAGCAGGCTCAGGAGCTGCGTCATCAGCTTCGCGAGTGCGGCGCCGAGATGAAGGTCTACAAGAACAACCTGGTCAAGATCGCTCTCAAGAACCAGGAGCAGCCCGAGCTCGACGAGATCCTCGCCGGCCCCGTCGCTTATGTGTTCTACGAGACCGAGCCGGTCGAGGCCGCTAAGACCCTTAAGGACTTCTCCGCTAAGTCCAAGGGCGTCCTTGAGATCAAGGGCGGTATCTCCGACGGCAAGGCCGTTTCCGCTGATGATGTTAAGGCTATCGCCGAGCTGCCCACCAAGGACCAGCTTCTCGGCCAGATCGCCGGTCTCATCTCCGGTTTCGCTCGCGACATCGCTGTCTGCGTCAACGGCGTTTCCTCTGGTCTCGCTCGTTCGATCCAGCAGGTCTCCGAGCAGAAGGCAGCCTAGTCGCTGTTTTCACCCGCGGCGGCAACGCCGCACCCCTGGCGCATTCGCGCCGTGTTTTAACTGATCTCCGTGCACAGACACGGAAACCGAAAGGACTTAGAAATGGCTAAGCTTACCACCGATGAGATCATCGATGCTCTTAAGGAAATGACCCTTCTCGAGGCTTCCGAGCTCGTTAAGGCTATCGAGGACACCTTCGGCGTTTCCGCCGCTGCTCCTGCCGCTGTTGTCGCCGCTCCCGCTGCTGGCGCTGCTGAGGCCGAGGAGAAGACCGAGTTTGACGTCGTGCTCGAGGGCTTCGGCGACAACAAGATCCAGGTCATCAAGGCCGTCCGTGAGCTCACCAACCTTGGCCTGAAGGAGGCCAAGGAGGTCGTCGAGAGCGCTCCCAAGGCTGTTCTCGAGGGCGCCAAGAAGGAGGACGCCGAGGCTGCCAAGGAGAAGCTCGAGGCTGCTGGCGCTGCTGTCACCCTCAAGTAATCAGGCTTTCTCGCCAGATTTCTTTGCAGACGGGGTTCGCATTGCGAGCCCCGTCTTTTTTGTTTTGGCCCCTCATTCCCATTGCTCGGCACGCAGAACACCGCTGTCTTCGCCGTGCCAATCCCGTTACCGCTGGGGCATAAAGTTGCACCATTCGAGCAATAATTTGCGTTGACCTGCTGAAGAATTGCGTTTGCCTTACGGCGACGTATGTCTCCGGCGGTAAGATACTTCGGTATCGCAATTTGGTCTGCGGCCGCCGTGCCGCACGCTTGGGGCGCTTTGCGCCTGCGAAAGGATCCTTGAATAATATGAAGGCAATCATCCCCGCCGCCGGTCTAGGCACGCGTTTTCTGCCTGGCACTAAGTGCACGCCCAAAGAGATGCTGCCGGTGCTCGACAAGCCGGTCATTCAGTATGTCGTTGAGGAGGCACTCGACCCCGAGGAGGTCGACGACGCCATCATCGTTACCTCTCCCGGTAAGCCCGAGCTGCTGAGCTACTTCCAGCCCGACCGTTCGCTCGAGAACCTGCTGCGCGAGCGCGGCAAGAACGCCTATGCCGATGCCGTCGCCCACGCTGGCGGTATGCCGGTTGACTTCCGTTATCAGTACGAGCCCAAGGGCCTCGGCCATGCCATTCGCTCGGCGGCCGATGCTGTGGCGGGGGAGAACTTCCTGGTTCTTCTGGGCGACTATGTTGTGCCCAACCATGACATTTGCGACAAGATGCTTGCCGTCTCCAAGGAGCATGGCGGCGCTTCGGTTATCGCTGTTGCCGCGTGTGCTCCCGAGGAGGTCAGCCGCTATGGCGTTATCGCCGGCGAGCGCGTGGGCTCCCTCGAGGGCGCTGAGGGCGTTGGCGATGCCGAGCCTGGCGCCGTGTGGCGTATCGGCGGCTTGGTGGAGAAGCCTGCTCCCGAGGCGGCTCCGTCCAACCTGTACATCGTTGGACGCTATCTGCTGAGCCCGCTGGTCATGGAGCTGCTTGCCGACCAGCAGGCCGGCAAGGGCGGCGAGATCCAGCTGACCGACGCCATGGCCCGTTCGCTCGACCGCGAGGCCATGTACGCCGTCGTCATCGATCCTCTGTCGGGCTACGACACCGGCACGCCTTCTGGCTGGATGGCCACCAACGCCCTTATGGCCGCAAGCGATCCTCGCTTTGCCGATGCCTTCTGGGACGCCATCGACGAGCGCGGCGGCTTGATGCGCAAGTAAACAGCGCTTACGGGTGCGGACTTCGGTCTGCACCCGTTTTTTTGCGAACTGCCGCTTAGCTCCGGAAAGTGCGACCCACAATTTGGTCGAATTCTGGGATGCGCTTTCCGGCTGAGGACCCTAGCGGAAAGCGCATCCCAGAATATCGGCTCAGGACGGGATACAGTTTCCCAAACAGGGCTCAATCGGAAACTACGACCCAGTTTGAGGCCTCAAAACGGGACACAGTTTCCGCCCGATCAGCCTTCGCCGCCATTCCGCCATTCAGCGACGCGCATCAGTAACTCTGTTCACAGAAAATATATGAACATATGTTCGATATAAGCACATCTACCTGCGTATTTTCTGTCGAAAAAATTTGCTACTCCAAAAACTCAATCGCGTCAAGGCTTTTCTTGCCCAACGGTCGGTACCTGATAAACTATTAGGTTGCGATAACTGGCGAAGCTATGCCTCGCCAACCCACCGAGCATTTCCGTGAAGGAGGAAAAACCTGGTGACCTACGCATACACTGCCACTGAGCGCAAGCGCGTCAGCTTCGGGAAAATCCCGGAGGCCATGGAGCTCCCCAACCTTATCTCTGTTCAAAGGGAATCCTTTGAGCGTTTTAAGGACGAGGGCCTTCGTGAGGCGTTTAAGGAATCCAGCCCCATCCAGAGCCAGAACCATGTTCTCGAGGTTACCTTCGGCGAGCATCAGTTTGGCGACCCCGCGCACACCGTCGAGGAGTGCCGCGAGAAGGATATGACCTATCAGGCTCCGCTTCTGACCGACGTCCGTCTCACCAACAAGGAGACCGGCGAGATCAAGGAGCAGCTCGTCTTTATGGGCGACTTCCCCATGATGACCGATCAGGGCACCTTCATCATCAACGGTACCGAGCGTATCGTCGTCTCGCAGCTCGTCCGTTCCCCGGGCGTGTACTTCAGCTCCGAGATGGATTCGGGCAAGCAGATCTACAAGGCTCAGATCATCCCGTCCCGCGGTGCCTGGCTTGAGTTTGAGGTCGACAAGCGCGACCAGCTCATGGTCTCCATCGACCGTAAGCGCAAGCAGAGCGCCACGATGTTCCTGCGCGCCCTTGGCATCGCCGTCACCAACGACGACATCATCGAGCTGCTCGGCAACTCCGATGTGATCAAGCGCACCCTCGAGCGCGATACCGCCCTTACCCGCGAGGATGCTCTTATCGAGATCTACCGTCGCCTGCGCCCGGGCGAGCCTCCCACCGTGGATGCTTCCCGCAGCTTGCTCGAGGGCCTGCTCTTCAACCCGCAGCGCTACGACCTGGCCCGCGTCGGTCGCTACAAGGTCAACAAGAAGCTCAACCTCACCACCGAGGAAGAGGTCACGGTGCTCACCGACGAGGATATCGTCGCGACGCTGCGCTACCTCCTGTCCCTCGCTGCCGGCGAGCAGGGCTTCAAGGTTGACGACATCGACCACTTTGGCAACCGCCGTATCCGCACCGTCGGCGAGCTCGTCGCCAACCAGTTCCGTATCGGCATGAGCCGTATGGAGCGCGTCGTCCGTGAGCGCATGAGCTCCCAGGACATCGACGAGATTACCCCGCAGTCGCTCATCAACATCCGCCCGATCGTGGCCTCCATCAAGGAGTTCTTCGGTTCCTCGCAGCTCTCGCAGTTCATGGACCAGGCGAACCCCCTGACCGGTCTGACCCACAAGCGCCGTCTGTCCGCACTCGGCCCTGGCGGTCTTGCCGGCCACAAGTCGGGCTCCAGCCGCCGCACCAACGTGCCGACGGCCGTCCGCGACGTTCACAACTCGCACTACAGCCGCATGTGCCCGATCGAGACCCCCGAAGGCCCCAACATCGGCCTGATCGGCTCGCTTGCCCTCTACGCCCGCGTCAACGAGTATGGCTTCATCGAGGCCCCGTTCCGCCGCGTCGAGAACGGCGTTGCCACCGACCAGATCGACTGGATGACCGCTGACGAGGAAGAGAAGCACGTTATCGCGCCGGCCAACACGCCGCTCGATCCCAAGACCAACGAGTTCATCACGACCGATGCCGAGGGCAAGATCGTCCGTCCGCATTCCGTGATCGCCCGTACCCGCGACTTCGACGGCTCCTTCGGCGCTCCCGCCGACGTGCCTGTCGAGGACGTCGACTACATGGACGTCTCGCCGCGCCAGATGCTCTCCGTCGCAGCCACGCTGATCCCGTTCCTCGAGCACGACGACGCTAAGCGTACGCTCATGGGCGCCAACATGCAGCGTCAGGCCGTGCCGCTGGTTCACCCCGCCGCTCCCTATGTCGGTACCGGCATGGAGCGTCGCGCCGCCCTGGACTCTGGCGAGGTCACCCTGGCCAAGAACGCCGGCGAGGTCATCTTTGCCGACGCCTCCAAGATTATCGTCAAGCATGCCGGCGGCATGGACGAGTATCACCTGGCCAAGTACCAGCGCTCCAACCAGTCCACCTGCATCAACCACCGCCCGCTCGTGCGCGTCGGCGACACCGTTGAGCAGGGTGAGCCTCTGGCCGACGGTCCTTCGACCGATCACGGCGAGCTCGCACTGGGCCAGAACCTCACCGTGGCCTACATGCCGTGGGAAGGCTTCAACTACGAGGACGGTATCGTCGTGTCCGAGCGCCTGGTGGCCGAGGACCTGCTGACGACCATCAACATCACCCGTCACGAGATCGACGCCCGCGATACCAAGCTCGGCCCCGAGGAGATCACTCGCGAGATCCCGAACCTCTCCGAGGACATGCTTGCCAACCTCGACGAGGACGGCATCATCCGCATCGGCGCTGAGGTCGGCCCTGGCGACATCCTGGTCGGCAAGGTTACCCCTAAGGGCGAGAGCGCTCTGACTGCCGAGGAGCGCCTGCTGCGCGCCATCTTCGGTGCCAAGGCTCACGACGTTCGCGACACTTCCCTTAAGATGCCTCACGGCGCTTACGGCCGTGTCATCGACGTCGTCCGCTTTAGCCGCGAGAACGGCGACGACCTGGCCCCCGGCGTCAACGAGCAGGTGCGCGTCTACGTCGCCCAGCGTCGTAAGATCCAGCAGGGCGATAAGATTGCCGGCCGCCACGGTAACAAGGGTGTTATCTGTAACGTTCTGCCGGTCGAGGACATGCCCTACATGGCTGACGGTACCCCGATCGACGTTATCCTCAACCCGTTGGGCGTTCCTTCGCGTATGAACGTCGGCCAGCTGCTCGAGTGCCACCTTGGCTGGGCTGCTGCCTGCGGTTGGGATACCGAGGATGCCGATTCCGACAAGTACGTCCCCGGTCCGTTCTTTACCGCGACGCCCGTCTTCGACGGCGCCAAGGAGGACGAGATCGCCGAGGTCATCCGTCGTGCCAACAAGAATATGCTCAACAAGGCCACCGCTGCCTTTGGCGATCACATGCGCCCCGAGTTTGTCACCCAGCTTGACGAGCGCGGAAAGACCCGCCTGTTTGACGGCCGCACCGGCGAGGAGTTCCGCGAGCCCATTACCGTGGGTACGTCCTACATCCTCAAGCTCGGTCACATGGTCGACGACAAGATCCACGCCCGTTCGACTGGCCCTTACAGCTTGGTTACCCAGCAGCCGCTGGGCGGCAAGGCCCAGTTCGGCGGCCAGCGCTTCGGCGAGATGGAAGTTTGGGCACTGTACGCATACGGTGCTTCCAACGTCCTGCAGGAGATCCTGACCGTCAAGTCCGACGATACCGTGGGCCGCGTCAAGACCTACGAGTCCATCGTCAAGGGCGAGAACGTCCCGGTTCCGGGTATCCCCGAGTCCTTCAAGGTTCTCGTCAAGGAGATCCGTTCCCTCGCACTGGACATCGAGCCCATGCGCGATGCCGACGAGGACGCCTCCGCCCCCGTGACCGCCGAGGAGACCTCTGCCCTCGATGACCTGGCTGCGCTCGCCGGCGTTGACGCCGACGTCGAGGCCCAGGATGCCGAGACCGCCGAGGCACCCGAGGCTGTCGCCGCCACGACCACTGATAAGGAGTAGTTGACTGTGGCAGATTTCGAAGCTACTGAATTTGACTCGGTAAAGATCTCCCTTGCCTCCGCCGACCAGATCCGTTCCTGGTCGCACGGTGAGGTCAAGAAGCCGGAGACCATCAATTACCGTACCCTCAAGCCCGAGAAGGACGGCCTGTTCTGCGAGAAGATCTTCGGTCCCGCCAAGGACTGGGAGTGCTCCTGCGGCAAGTACAAGGGCATCCGCTTTAAGGGCATCGTCTGCGAGCGCTGCGGCGTCGAGGTCACCTCGGCCAAGGTGCGTCGCGACCGCATGGGCCATATCGAGCTCGCCGCTCCCGTGTCCCACATCTGGTACTTCAAGAGCCCCACGAGCTTCCCGATGAGCCGTATGCTCGACATCAAGTCCAAGGACCTCGAGAAGGTTCTGTACTTTGCCAGCTACATCATCACCGAGGTCGACTACGAGGCTCGCGAGGCCGACGCTGACGATCTGCGCGAGGAGCTCGCCGCCGATCTGGAAGAGATCGATGCCGAGTGCGCCCGCCAGATCGAGTCCCTCAAGGAGCAGGGCAACCCCGAGAACTTTGACGAGTTCTCCGACGAGGAGCCGCTGACCCCCGAGGAGATCGCCTCCGGCATCGTCGACATCGAGGAAGAGTGCAAGGACGAGAAGCAGCTCCGCACGGACGCCTTCAACGCCTTCATGAAGCTCACCGAGCGCGACCTCATCTCCGATGAGCCGCTGTTCCGCGAGATGACCCGTTACTACTCCATGTACTTCAAGGGTGGCATGGGTGCCGAGGCCGTCCGCGACCTGCTCGCTGCCATCGACCTCCCCTCCGAGGCCGAGAAGCTCAAGGCCATCATCGCCGACGAGGACTCCCAGAAGCAGAAGCGCGAGAAGGCCGTCAAGCGCCTCGAGGTCGTTGACGCCTTCCTGAAGGGCGGCAACAGCCCCGCGAACATGATTCTGGATGTCATCCCGGTCATTCCGCCCGATCTGCGCCCGATGGTCCAGCTCGACGGCGGCCGCTTCGCCGCGTCCGATCTCAACGACCTGTATCGTCGCGTGATCAACCGTAACAACCGACTCAAGCGCCTGCTCGACCTGGACGCCCCTGCGATCATCGTGAACAACGAGAAGCGCATGCTCCAGGAGTCCGTGGACGCCCTGTTCGACAACGGCCGCCGTGGGCGCCCGGTCTCTGGCCGTGGTGGTCGCCCGCTCAAGTCGCTCGCCGAGGCCCTCAAAGGCAAGCAGGGTCGTTTCCGCCAGAACTTGCTGGGCAAGCGTGTCGACTACTCCGGCCGTTCGGTAATCGTTACCGACCCCAAGCTGCTGCTGCACCAGTGCGGTCTGCCCAAGACCATGGCGCTGGAGCTCTTCAAGCCCTTCGTCATGAAGCGCCTGGTCGAGCTTGGCAAGGTCGAGAACATCAAGGGCGCCAAGCGCGCTATCGACCGCGGTGCCACCTTTGTGTGGGACATCCTCGAAGAGGTCATCGACGGTCGTGTCGTGCTGCTCAACCGTGCACCGACCCTGCACCGTCTGTCCATCCAGGCCTTTGAGCCGGTGCTGGTCGAGGGTAAGGCTATCCACCTGCACCCGCTGGTCTGCGCGCCCTTCAACGCCGACTTCGACGGCGACCAGATGTCTGTCCACGTGCCGCTGTCCAGCCAGGCTCAGGCCGAGGCCCGCGTGCTCATGCTCTCTGCGAACAACCTGCGCTCGCCGGCATCCGGCAAGCCGGTCAACATCCCCTCGCAGGACATGATCATTGGTGTGTACTACCTGACCCAGGTCCGCGACGGTCTGCCGGGCGAGAACCACGTGTTCTCGAGCTTCGACGACGCGCTGCACGCCTATGACTGCCGCTCCGAAGTCGACATGCAGGCCAAGATTCAGGTCCGCGTGTCCGCCGAGAACGCCAACGTCATCAACGAGGACGGTACCCGTATCTTCCGCGTCAAGAACGGCAAGAACGAGTTCGTCGACTACGATGTCACCGGTAACAAGACCGCACGCTTCGAGACTTCTATCGGCCGCATCATCTTCAACCGCCAGTGCCTGCCCGAAGACTACGAGTTCATGAACTACAAGATGGTCAAGGGCGATGTGGCCAAGCTGGTTGCCGACTGCTGCGATCGTTACCCCGAGGCCAAGGTCGGCCCGATCCTCGACTCTATCAAGTACTCCGGCTTCCACTACGCTACCCGCGCCGGCCTCACCATCTCGGTGTGGGACGCTCTCATCCCTGCCGAGAAGCAGGAGCTGCTCGACCGCGCCCAGGCCAACGTCGACCAGATCAACGAGTACTTCGAGGAGGGCTTCATCAACGAGACGGAGCGCCACATCGAAGTCGTTAACGAGTGGACCGCTTGTACCGACAAGGTTGCAGCGCTCATGCTCGACATGTTCGACGAGGAGAACCCGCTGTACATGATGGCCGACTCCGGCGCCCGTGGTTCTAAGACCCAGCTGCGTCAGCTCGGCGGCATGCGTGGCCTGATGGCAGACATGTCCGGCGAGACGATCGACCTTCCCATTAAGGCGAACTTCCGCGAGGGCCTGCTGCCGCTCGAGTACTTCATTTCGACCTACGGCGCCCGTAAGGGCCTGGTCGATACCGCATCCCACACCTCGGACTCTGGCTACCTGACCCGTCGTCTGGTCGACGTGGCCCAGGACGTCATCGTCCGCGAGGAGGACTGCGGTACGCACGAGGGCGTCACCTACAACCTCATCATTCCCGGCACCACCGACCTCAACACCGATCTTGTCGGCCGTTGCTTTATTGAGGACGTCGTGGCTCCCGATGGCACCGTGCTCTTTGAGCAGGACGGCTATATCGAGAAGGTCGCCGACATCCAGAAGATGGTCGATGCGGGCCTTAAGAAGGTCAAGCTTCGCGCGCTGCTCACCTGCCGCTCCAAGTACGGCGTGTGCCAGAAGTGCTACGGTTGGGATCTTTCCACCCGTCGTCCGGTCGCCATCGGTACCGCAGTCGGCATTATTGCCGCCCAGTCCATCGGCGAGCCCGGTACGCAGCTTACGATGCGTACCATTCACTCCGGCGGCGTCGCTGGCGTCGACGATATTACGCAGGGTCTGCCTACGGTCAGCCGTATGTTCGATATCGTCGGCAACGTCAACGAGAAGATCCTGGGTCGCGAGGCCGAGCTGGCTCCGTACTCCGGCCACCTCTCGATTAAGCCCGAGAAGTCCGAGTACGTGCTGACGATCACCGACTCCGAGGATCACACCCGTGTCCTCGACGAGCGTCGCGTCCCCGCTTCGGTGCGCTTTATGCCCGAGATCGAGGACGGCTGCGAGGTTCGCGCCGGCGACCAGATCACCAAGGGCTTCGTCAACTTCCGCAACCTGCGCAAGCTGACCGACATCGAGTCGACGATGCACACCTTCGTCGAGAGCGTCAAGGACGTCTACACCAGCCAGGGCGTCGACCTGAACGACAAGCACATCGAGGTGCTCGCACGTCAGATGCTGCGTCGCGTTCAGATCACCAACCCCGGCGACTCCAAGTACCTGCTTGGTCAGTACGTCGACCGCTACGAGTTCGCCGACGAGGTCGAGCGCGTTGCCCGTCTGGGCGGTCAGGCTCCCGTGGCTGAGCCCGTCATCTTGGGTACGCTCAAGGTTGCGTCCAACATTGACTCCTGGCTGTCGAGCGCTTCGTTCATCCGTACCGCCGGCGTCCTTACCGAGGCTGCTATTGAGGGCAAGGTCGACCACCTGCTCGACCTTAAGTCCAACGTCATCGTCGGTAAGAAGATCCCGGCTGGTACCGGCCTCAAGCCGTACGCTAACGCCAAGCTGACGTATCGCACGGCCGACGGCTACGTGGACATCGATGGTCCGGCTTCGCCCAACGCCAAGTCACTGCCCGAGTGGGCTCCCGTGGAGCTCAAGGACCTGGACGAGCGGCTCCCACAGCAGCTCGACTGGGCCGGCTACGACGAGTTTGGCGGTGCCGACGGTTCGTTCACCCGCAACGGCCACACCATCTCCGCCGAGAAGGCTCGCCTGTACCTGTTCGACGACCTGGGCGTGTCGCAGCGCTGGACCAACAAGTTCAGCGAGGTCGGCATCGAGACGGTCGGCGACCTGGTTGGCAAGTCCGAGGAGGATCTGCTGCGCATCGATGGCATCGGTGCCAAGGCGATCGAGGAGCTCCGTGACGGCCTCGAGGCCCACGACCTGCTCTACATCCTCGAGAACAACGACGACGTTGCCGACGAGGAAGACCTCTCGCAGCTGCTGCAGATGGTCTTTAGCCCCGACGGTCCGGACGACATCCTGCTGGGCACCTCCGCTCCGACGCATCACGCCGATGCCGACGAGGAGCTCCTGGGCGCCCCGATCGACGACAAGAAGGCTTCCGCCAACGGTGCCATCAACGAGGACATGGCTTCCCTCGACGAGCTGCTCAACCAGCTCGTGGACACCGACGACGCCGAAGAGGCCAAGGACAACGACGGGGAGTAATTTCCCAGTACGTTAACCGCCCTTCCAAAGACCCGTTTCCCAACAGGGAAGCGGGTCTTTTTTGTTGAGGAACGTTGTCCTGACGAGCACGTAGGATTTCCAGTCCGGGCGGCATAGGGGTTAAGTTTGTCGCGAGTTCCGCACGAGCCGGAGGCCACTTAATGTGGCCTCCGTGCGAGCCAGGACTGTAGAGCAGCAAACTTAACCCCTGGGCCGCCCGTCCCGGAAATCCGCCCTCGCGCACAGGAGGGGATTCCTTTTGTGTAGGCTTTGCGGAAATGTGGCTATTTTAGGATACGCCCGGCGGCGTGGTCTGTTGACGACACAGCTAACGGCACGTATCCTATCGAACTGCGTGTTTCGTAGGGGGATGCTGACCCCTCGATTCAAGCCGTTGCACTTTACAGAAAGCTGGAATCATTCGAGAAGGAGTACGCTTTGCCTACTATTAACCAGCTGGTTCGCCAGGGCCGTCGTTCCGCGCCCAAGAAGTCCAAGAACGCTGCTCTGCAGCACAACTCCCAGAAGCGCGGCGTGTGCACCCGCGTCTTCACCACGAGCCCCAAGAAGCCGAACTCGGCTCTTCGTAAGGTTGCCCGTGTTCGCCTCGTCAACGGCATCGAAGTTACTGCTTACATTCCGGGTGAGGGCCACAACCTGCAGGAGCACTCCATCGTGCTCGTCCGCGGCGGTCGTGTTCGTGACCTCCCTGGTGTCCGTTATCACGTCATCCGTGGCGCCTACGATGCTGCTCCGGTCCAGAACCGTATGCAGGCCCGTTCCAAGTACGGTGCTAAGCGCCCCAAGGCCAAATAAGCCAGATAACGTTTTGATACTTTCGCCGTGTGCCGCCTAAGCGCCGCACGGTAGACACTTAAGGAGATTTCACATGCCGCGTCGTGCAGCAGCTAATCGTCGTGAGGTTCAGCCTGACGCCGTTTACAACAACCGCCTGGTGACTCAGCTCATCAACAAGGTCCTTCTTGACGGCAAGAAGGCCACCGCTGAGCGCATCGTTTACACCGCTTTCGAGATCGTTGCCGAGAAGTCCGAGGGTGGCGACGCTCTCGCTACCTTCAAGAAGGCTATGGACAACGTCAAGCCCACGCTCGAGGTTAAGCCCAAGCGTGTCGGTGGCGCTACCTATCAGGTCCCGATGGAGGTCAACTCCCGTCGTTCCACCGCTCTGGGCATCCGCTGGATCGTCAACTTCTCCCGCGCTCGCAAGGAGAAGACCATGGCTGAGCGTCTCGCAAACGAGATTCTGGACGCTTCCAACGGCCTGGGCGCTTCCGTCAAGAAGCGTGAGGACGTCTTCAAGATGGCCGAGGCCAACCGCGCGTTCTCTCACTATCGTTGGTAAGTTAAGGTAAGGAACTAACATGGCTAAGGCTAAGCACAAGCTTTCCGATACCCGTAACATCGGCATCATGGCCCACATCGATGCCGGTAAGACCACCACGACCGAGCGTATTCTTTACTACACCGGTAAGACCCACAAGATCGGTGAGGTCCATGAGGGCGCTGCCACCATGGACTGGATGGTTCAGGAGCAGGAGCGCGGCGTAACCATTACCTCCGCTGCTACCACGTGCTTCTGGAACAAGGACGGTAAGGACTACCGCATCCAGATCATCGACACCCCGGGCCACGTTGACTTCACCGCCGAGGTCGAGCGCTGCCTGCGCGTCCTCGATGGCGCTGTCGCCGTCTTCGACGCCGTTGCCGGCGTCCAGCCCCAGTCTGAGACCGTTTGGCGTCAGGCTTCTACCTTCAACGTTCCCCGCATCGCCTTCATCAACAAGTATGACCGCGTGGGCGCTGACTTCTTCAACGCTATCGAGACCATGAAGGATCGTCTCGACGCTAACGCCGTGGCCGCTCAGGTCCCGATGGGCGCCGAGGACAACTTCTGGGGCGTCATCGACCTGGTCACCATGACTGCATGGGACTTCAAGGCCGACGAGAAGGGCATGACCTACCCCGAGCCGATGGATGAGATCCCGGCTGAGTTCGCCGACATCGCTGCCACCAAGCGCGAGGAGCTCCTCGACGCCGCTGCCAGCTTTGACGACGAGCTCATGGAGAAGATCCTCATGGAGGAGGACTTCACCGTCGAGGAGCTCAAGGCTGCTCTGCGCAAGGGCGTTCTGGCCAACGAGCTCAACCTCGTCTTTGTGGGCTCCGCCTACAAGAACAAGGGCGTTCAGGAGCTGCTCGACGCTGTCGTCGACTACCTGCCCAGCCCGCTCGACGTTGAGGCCGTCACCGGTACCGATCCGGAAACCGGCGAGGAGATCGTGCGTCATCCCTCCTTCGACGAGCCCTTCTCCGGCCTGGTCTTCAAGATCATGACCGACCCGTTCGTCGGTAAGCTCACCTACGTCCGCGTTTATTCCGGTCGCGCCGAGTCCGGCTCCTACGTGGTCAACGCTTCCAACGGTCAGCGCGAGCGCCTCGGCCGCATCCTCGAGATGAACGCCGCCGAGCGTATCGACCGTGACGACGCTTGCGCCGGTGACATCGTCGCCTGCGTTGGCTTCAAGAACTCCACCACCGGTGACACCCTGTGCGCCGAGGGCAAGGAGATCGTCCTCGAGAAGATCGAGTTCGCCAAGCCCGTTATCGACGTTGCTATCGAGCCCAAGACCAAGGCCGAGCAGGACAAGATGTCCCTGGCTCTGACCAAGCTCGCCGAGGAGGACCCGACCTTCACGGTGTCCACCAACCACGAGACCGGCCAGACCATCATCGCCGGCATGGGCGAGCTGCACCTCGAGATCATCGTTGACCGTCTGCTCCGTGAGTTCAAGGTTGACGCTAACGTCGGTAAGCCCCAGGTTGCCTACCGCGAGACCGCTGGTCACGACGTCGAGAGGGCTGAGGGCAAGTTCGTCCGTCAGTCCGGCGGTCGCGGTCAGTACGGCCACGCCGTCATCAAGCTCGAGAAGATGGAGGAGGGCTTCGGCTACGAGTTCGTCAACGCTATCGTCGGCGGCGTCGTGCCCAAGGAGTACATCCCGTCCATCGACAAGGGCATCCAGGAGGCCCTGAACACCGGTGTTATCGCCGGCTTCCCGGTCCTCGACGTTAAGGTCACCCTGTTCGACGGTTCTTACCACGAGGTCGACTCCTCCGAGGCCGCCTTCAAGATCGCCGGTTCCATGGCTATCAAGGACGCCCTCAAGAAGTCCGATCCGCAGCTGCTCGAGCCGATCATGGCTGTCGAGGTCGAGACCCCCGAGCAGTACATGGGCGACGTTATGGGCAACCTCTCCGGTCGCCGCGGCAAGATCGAGGGCATGGAGGATCGCAAGAACACCAAGCTCATCCGTGCCAAGGTGCCGCTGGGCGAGATGTTCGGTTACGCTACCGACCTTCGCTCCCAGACCCAGGGCCGTGCATCCTACACGATGCAGTTCGACTCTTATGAGCCTGCGCCCAAGTCCATCGTGGACGAGGTCATGAGCAAGAACGCCTAAGTTCGAGCTCCCTGTTACGTAATCCGCGAGAACATCTCTCGCACTCTTTGGAGGTTTAAGTTGGCTACCCAGAAGATCCGCATTCGCCTCAAGGGCTATGATCACGAGGTCGTCGATCAGTCCGCGAAGCTCATTGTCGAGACCGCTCAGAAGACCGGCGCTCGCGTTTCCGGTCCTGTCCCCCTGCCCACCGAGCGCAACCTCTACACGGTCATCCGCTCGCCGCACAAGGACAAGGACTCCCGCGAGCAGTTCGAGATGCGCACCCACAAGCGCCTCATCGACATCCTCGACCCCACCTCGGGCACCGTTGATTCGCTCATGCGTCTCGACCTCCCCGCTGGCGTCGACATCGACATCAAGCTCTAAGCTTTTTGCTCGATAGTGCGATTTGTAAGGCCGCAGCCCTAAGGGTTGCGGCCTTTTTTGTATCGATGGGGTAAAGGGTCTACACTACTGAGCTATTCGACAAACGAGTGTATGAGTAAAACTGTTGGGGGCAGATATAGATGGTCGAGTGGATCGTTCGTCGTGCGCAGGGTGACCGTGCGCGCGTGGGCACGTTGGCGGGCGTGGTGTGTATTCTCGCCAATGTGGCGCTATGCGCTGCGAAGGGTGCAATTGGCGTGCTGTCGGGATCGGTTTCGATTGTGGCGGACGCCATGAACAACCTGTCCGATGCCAGCTCAAACATCGTGAGCGTGCTTGGCTTTAAGCTGGCTGGCAAGCCGGCAGACCCCGAGCATCCTTACGGCCATGGCCGCTACGAGTATCTCTCGGGTCTGGTCGTGGCGGCGCTCGTGCTGCTCATCGGCCTCGAACTGGTGAAGTCCTCGTTTGAGCGTATCGTCCACCCCGAACCCGTCGAGTTCTCGCTTGCCCTGGTGGCAGTCTTGGCGCTTTCGATGGTTGTTAAACTGTGGATGGCGGCCCTCAACCAAAAGCTCGGTGACCGTATTGAGTCTGAGACGCTGCATGCGACCGCGCAGGATTCCAAGAACGATGTCCTTGCCACTGGCGCCGTGTTAGCGTGCGCAATTGTTTCGCAGGTGACGCATATCAATCTTGATGCTTGGGTCGGCCTTGCCGTTGGCGCCTATATTGGCTGGAGCGGTTTTGAGCTCATCCAGGATACGGTGAGCCCGCTTTTGGGTCAGGCGCCCGATCCCAAGCTGGTCGAATATATTCGCGGCAAGATCATGAGCTACCCTGGCGTTTTGGGCGTTCATGACCTAATGGTTCACGACTACGGCCCGGGCAGGAAGTTCGCAAGCGCTCACGCCGAGATGGCGGCCGAGGCCAGCCCGCTGGAAAGTCATGACACGCTCGATAACATTGAACAGGCATTTAGGGACGAAGACGACATGATTGTCACGCTTCACTACGATCCCATCGTGACCGATGACCCCAAGGTGGCGAGCATGCGCTTGCGCATTCACGCCATGGCCCAACAGATCGATAGCCGCCTTTCGATTCATGACCTGCGCTGTGTGCCGGGTCCTACGCACACCAACGTAATCTTTGACTGCGTGCGTCCCTCGGATTTGGGCATGGGGCCCGATGAGCTCAAGCACGCGTTGGCCCAGAGGGTCGAATCGGAATTTCCCAAGTCGATTGCCAAGATTACGATCGACGATGACTACGTAGGGCATACCCACGAGTAGGTCTGCGCCGGCAAAGCACGTTATACAGAAGGGGAGAATATGAAGAGGCTGTATCTGCTCCGCCACGGCCAGACGGAATTCAACGTAATTAAGCTCGTCCAGGGTCGCTGTGATTCACCGCTTACCGATTTGGGCCGTCAACAGGCCCAAGCGGCAGCCGAATGGCTCAAAGCCCACGGCGTTGTCCCCGACAAAGTGGTCTCATCGCCTTTAGGCCGAGCCATGGACACGGCAAGTCTCGTCGCATGCGAGATCTTCGGTCCGGATGCCACTGTCGAACCCTGCGAAGGCATCATCGAGCGCGGCTATGGGACCTTCGAGGAAGGCCCGCACGACGCATTGCCTACCGACGTTTGGGATCCGGGCGAGGATTTGGTCCCCTTTGGAGGAGAAGGAAGCCGCACGCTGCAAGAACGCATGGTAGACACCCTCACCAATATCATGGGCGCCGAGGGCATCGAAACCCTCCTAGCAGTAAGCCACGGCAGCGCCAGCCGCCAATTCATCAAGGCTGCAGCTCCAGAGGGCTTCGAGCTCCCAGCAAAACTCCCCAACTGCGCCATCATGATCTTCGATTTTGATGAGGCAAAGCCACAAGCAGAAGGCGAGCCAATGCAATGTAGGTTCACCCTTCAGCAAATAGTTGATCCCCAACAAAGTCATTAGCCTGAGCGAGCAGAGTTAAGCAGACATCAACGTGTCGTCTCCCGAGCACGGCGGAGGGCCGGAGAAATATATTAAGGTCATCGCGAGTTCCGCACGCAAAGAAGGCCACTTAATGTGGCCTTCGTCTTGCGCAGGACTGTAGAGCAGGGACCTTAATATATTTCTCCGGCCCTCCGCCGTGCTCGGGAGACGTGCCACGCACTTTACCTGCGTAAACAATGTGGGTGAAATATGAATCTCGATGGATACGCCCGCAGCCGTGTATACTAAACAGCTGTGTGAAACCAGGGGAGTATTCTGGCTGGACAAAATGCCTGCTTAATAGGGTTGTCAGGTAGTCCGGACGCAATACAAGGCTGGGGAGCACGTCGTGTAAGTAGTGGTCCTCTAGGGGCGTACGCTCGGTGGTGTACGCATTGTCCCAAGACCACGCGAGAGTTGGGATCATATCTTGATCAGCATGATTCTCGGCCGCAAGATTGGCATGACCCAGGTTTGGGACGAGAACGACAACGTCGTTCCCGTCACGGTCATCCAGGCTGGCCCCTGCGCTGTCTCGCAGGTTAAAACTCAGGCAACCGACGGCTATGACGCCGTCCAGATCGGTTTCGGCGACATCAAGGCCAAGAACGTGAACAAGCCCATGGCTGGTCACTTCGCCAAGGCCGGCGTCGAGCCTGTCCGCTTCCTTCGTGAGGTCCGTGTCGAGAACGGCGAGGAGCACAAGGTCGGCGAGGTCGTCACCGTCGCTGATTTCGCTGATGTCGAGAAGGTCGACGTCATCGGTACCTCCAAGGGTAAGGGCTTCCAGGGTCGCATCAAGCGCTGGGGTCAGCGCCGCGGTCCTATGACGCATGGTTCTCACTTCCAGCGTCACCCCGGTTCTATCGGTCAGTGCGCCTATCCTGCGCGCGTCCTCAAGGGCGTCAAGATGGCCGGCCACATGGGTAACGAGCGCGTTACCGTCAAGAACCTTTCCGTTGTCCGCATCGATGCCGAGCAGAACCTCATCTTGGTCAAGGGCGCTGTCCCGGGTGCCAAGAATGGTCTCGTCGCCATCCGTATGGCCTAAGGGCCCAGCCCATTTAGCCCAGCGTCATACCAAGGAGAACACTTAAATGGCAAAGTTTGAAGTAAAGAACAGCGAGGGCAAGAAGGTCGCCGAGGCCGAGCTCGCCGCTGAGGTGTACGGCATCGAGCCGAACATCCACGTTATGCACCACATCGTCAAGTGCCAGATGGCCTCTTGGCGTCAGGGCACCCAGTCCGCTAAGGGCCGCTCTGAGGTTTCCGGTGGCGGCAAGAAGCCTTGGCGTCAGAAGGGCACCGGTCGTGCCCGCCAGGGTTCCATCCGTGCTGCCCAGTGGCGTCACGGTGGCGTTGTCTTCGCCCCCAAGCCCCGTTCCTACGCTAAGCGTATGAACAACAAGGAGGTCAAGCTGGCTATGCGCTCTGCGCTGTCCGCCAAGCTGGCCGATGGCGAGCTCGTGCTCGTCGACGACTACGGCTTCGAGAAGCCTTCCACCAAGGCTGCCGTTGCCATGCTCAAGGCTCTTGGCCTTGAGGGCAAGCGTCTGACCATCATCGTTCGCGATGAGGACGTCAACGCCTACCTGTCGTTCCGCAACATTCCCAAGACGTTCATCATCACTGCCGACGAGGCCAACACCTATGATCTCGTCAACAACAACGCTGTGCTGATGCCCGCCGACATCGCCGCTCACTTCGGGGAGGTGCTTGCATAAATGACCGCCCACGAGATCATCATCCGTCCGATCGTGTCCGAGCGTTCCTTCTCCGGCATGGAGCAGAACAAGTACACGTTCGAGGTCGCCAAGGATGCTAACAAGTATCAGATCAAGGACGCTGTCGAGGAGATCTTCGGCGTCAAGGTCGTTCGCGTGAACACCCTGACGGTCAAGCCCAAGACCAAGCGCGTGCGCTATGTCGCCGGCAAGACCCGTTCTTGGAAGAAGGCCATCGTTACGCTGGCCGAGGGCGACACCATCGAGGTCTTTGGCAACCAGGCCTAAGACTCGCTGCTGTTGAGTGAGCTCATGCCTCCCAAATAGGGGAGGCGAGAGCTCAAGGTTTTGGGCGTATAAAATGGACACGCCCGGAACCGTGTATACGTCCGGTGTCATCGCACCCGAGGCAGAACCTCGAATCCCTGTCTGCGATGGCTAACGGATACCTATTGAAAGGGATTGTAATGGCTGTAAAGCACCTTAAGCCGACCTCCGCTGGTAGGCGTTGGCAGACGATCTCCGACTTCTCCGAGATCACCTGCACCAAGCCCGAGAAGTCTCTTCTCGAGCC
The DNA here is from genome assembly GCF_052066095.1 of Collinsella sp. HCP28S3_B9. Taxonomy (NCBI): domain Bacteria; kingdom Bacillati; phylum Actinomycetota; class Coriobacteriia; order Coriobacteriales; family Coriobacteriaceae; genus Collinsella; species Collinsella sp. HCP28S3_B9. The sequence continues at coordinate 15,686 of NZ_JBQHST010000019.1, read as the reverse complement.
CCTGCCCAAGAAGGCCGGTCGTAACAACAACGGCCGCATCACCACCCGCCACCAGGGCGGCGGCGTGAAGCGTCGTTACCGCGTGATCGACTTCAAGCGCAACAAGGACGGCGTGCCCGCCAAGGTTGCCACGATCGAGTACGATCCGAACCGTTCCGCTCGCATCGCTCTGCTGCACTATGCTGACGGTGAGAAGCGCTACATCCTGGCCCCCAAGGGCCTCGAGGTCGGTCAGACCGTCATGTCCGGTTCTGACGCCGACATCAAGCCGGGCAACGCTCTGCCCCTCGCCGACATCCCCGTCGGTACGCTCATCCACGCCGTCGAGTTCCAGCCGGGCAAGGGCGCCGCTATCGCCCGTTCCGCCGGTAACTCCTGCCAGCTGATGGGTAAGGAGGGCAAGTACGCCATCGTCCGTATGCCTTCCTCCGAGATGCGCCGCATCCTCGTTACCTGCCGCGCCACCGTCGGTGAGGTCGGCAACGCCGATCACGCCAACATCGTCATCGGCAAGGCCGGCCGTAAGCGTCACATGAACGTGCGCCCGACCGTCCGCGGTACCGTTATGAACCCTGTCGACCACCCGCACGGCGGTGGCGAGGGCAAGAACCACACCTCTGGTCGTCCCTCTGTTACCCCCTGGGGTAAGCCGACGAAGGGCCTTCGTACGCGCAAGAAGAAGAAGGTCTCGAACCAGCACATCATTCGTCGCCGTAAGAAGTAATTTCGGATACCGAGTTTTAGGAGAAAGCACTTATGAGCAGAAGTCTCAAAAAGGGCCCGTTCGTGGAGACTCGCCTTCTCTCGCGTATCACCGCGATGAACGAGGCTGGCAAGAAGGACGTCGTGAAGACTTGGTCCCGCGCGTCCACCATCTTCCCCGAGATGGTTGGTCACACCATCGCCGTCCACGACGGCCGCAAGCATGTGCCCGTGTATGTTACCGAGTCCATGGTTGGTCACAAGCTCGGCGAGTTTGCGCCGACTCGTACGTTCCGTGGCCACAAGGCCAAATAGGGGGTTAACCGTAAATGGCAACTAAGTCTATTGAAACTGAGGCCACCGAGGTTCGCGCCGTCGCTAAGTACGTGCGTGTTTCCCCCAGCAAGGCCCGCCTGGTGGTCGATCTGATCCGCCGCAAGCCTGTCGCTCAGGCCTTCGACATCCTCCACTTCTGCGACCGCGCCGTCGCCGTGGATGTCGAGAAGGTTCTCCGTTCCGCCGTTGCGAACGCCGAGAACAACAACGGTCTGCGTGCCGACAACCTGGTTGTCGCTGCTGCCTATGTTGACGAGGGTCCGACGCTTAAGCGCATCCGTCCCCGCGCCAAGGGTTCCGCTTCTCGCATTCTGAAGCGTACTTCCCACATCACCGTCGTCGTTGCTCCTCGAAAGGAGGCGTAAAGCTGTATGGGTCAGAAAGTCTACCCCACCGGCTTCCGTCTTGGCATCACCGAGAACTGGCGCTCCCGCTGGTTCGCAGAGAAGGATTACGCTAAGACCCTCGGTAACGATCTCGAGATCCGCAAGTACCTCGAGAAGCGTCTCTCCCGCGCAGCTGTCTCCCGCGTCGAGATCGAGCGCGCTGGCGACAAGGTGAAGGTCATCATCTTCACCGCTCGCCCCGGCGTTGTTATCGGTAAGAAGGGTGCCGAGATCGATACCCTCCGTACCGAGCTCGAGAAGGTCGCTGGCGTCTCCAAGGGCCAGCTCTCCGTCGACGTTGTCGAGATCAAGCGCCCCGAGCTCGACGCCAACCTCGTTGCTCAGTCCATCGCTGAGCAGCTCGAGGGCCGCGTTGCCTTCCGTCGCGCTATGCGCAAGGCTGTCCAGTCCGCCCGCAAGGCCGGCGCCAAGGGCATCCGTATCCAGTGCTCCGGTCGTCTCGGCGGTGCCGAGATGGGCCGTCGTGAGTGGTACCGTGAGGGTCGCGTGCCTCTGCACACCCTCCGTGCCAAGATCGACTACGGCACGGCTGTCGCCAGCACCACCATGGGTGCCTGCGGCGTGAAGGTCTGGATCTACCTGGGCGAGAAGCTCCCGGGCCAGCCTGTTCCCAACCCTGCACTCGAGGGCTCTTCCCGTCCTCGTCGTCGTAACTCCGAGAGGAGGGGTCAGTAGTGCTTGCCCCTAAGCGTATTCTTCACCGCAAGGTGCAGCGTGGCTCCATGAAGGGCCAGGCCAAGGGTAATACCGAGCTGCATTTCGGCGAGTTTGGTATCCAGGCTCTCGAGGCCCATTGGATCACCAACCGTCAGATCGAGGCCGCTCGTATTGCCATGACCCGCTACATGAAGCGTGGCGGTCGTGTCTACATCACGATCTTCCCCGATAAGCCCATCACTAAGAAGCCTGCCGAGACTCGCATGGGTTCTGGTAAGGGTAACCCCGAGGAGTGGGTGGCCGTCGTCAAGCCCGGCCGCATCATGTTCGAGGTCAAGGGCGTGCCCGAGGAGGTCGCTCGCGAGGCTCTGCGTCTGGCGCAGCACAAGCTCCCCATCAAGACCAAGATCGTCGCTAAGCCTGCCGCTACAGAGACGGCCGAGGAGGAGAACTAATGAAGCCCGCAGAGATTCGTGAGCTCTCGGACGCTCAGCTCGTTGAGAAGCTGAAGGAAATGCGCGCCGAGCTCTTTAACCTTCGTTTCCAGATGGCCACCAGCCAGCTGGACAACACCGCTCGCGTCAACACCGTGAAGAAGGACATCGCTCGCGTCCTCACGGAGCAGCGCGCCCGCGAGATCGCAGCGGAGAAGTCCGCTGTCGCCGAGTAGGACCTAAGGAGAGAACATGACTGATTCGCGTAACTCGCGTAAGGTCCGTACGGGTGTCGTTACCTCCGTCTCCGGTGCCAAGACCATCGTTGTCACCATCACCGAGCGCAAGCGTCACCCCAAGTACGGCAAGATGATGACCAGCTCCAAGAAGCTGCACGCTCACGACGAGGAGTGCACGGCTGGCGTGGGCGACACCGTCCGCGTTATGGAGACCCGTCCTATGTCCAAGATGAAGCGTTGGCGCCTCATCGAGGTCGTCGAGCGCGCTAAATAAGCAGTCGCTCTTACGACTTGTACGTTTCCGAAGATGTGCGTATGCCTGGCTTGCATACCACGGGCCGCATAAAGGCTGCGCACCTCTCTTCGGTTCTTAGTTCGGAGGAACATCTACCATGATTCAGATGCAAACCATGCTGAACGTCGCCGACAACTCCGGCGCTCGCAAGATTCGCTGCATCAAGGTGCTTGGCGGTTCCAAGCGTCGTTATGCAGGCATCGGCGATGTGTTCATCGGTGCTGTCCAGGAGGCTACCCCTGGCGCCAACGTCAAGAAGAAGGACGTTGTCCGTTGCGTCGTCGTTCGCACCGTTAAGGAGATCCGCCGCAAGGATGGCTCCTACATTCGCTTTGATGATAACGCCTGCGTTGTCATCAACAACGATGGTTCGCCCGTCGGCACCCGTATCTTCGGGCCCGTCGCTCGCGAGCTTCGTGACAAGAAGTACATGAAGATCGTCTCGCTCGCTCCCGAGACCCTGTAGTTAGGGGAGATATATGTATATCAAGAAGGGCGATAAGGTCCAGGTTCTCTCTGGTAAGGATCGCGGCAAGCAGGGCGTTGTCCTGCGTGCTCTCCCTGCCGAGAACAAGGTCGTTGTCGAGGGCGTTTCGGTCGTCAAGAAGGCCGTTAAGCCCAACGCTGCCAACCAGCAGGGCGGCATCGTTTCGCAGGAGGCTCCCATCGATGCCTCCAACGTCAATCTCGTTTGCCCCGAGTGCGGTAAGGTTACCCGCGTCGGTCACGAGAAGGACGGCAAGAACAAGCTGCGTGTCTGCAAGAAGTGCGGCCACAAGTTCTAAGCTGCCCGCAACATCTAAGTTGCTAGCAAAGGCCCGGATGCCACGGCACCCGGGCCTTTTTCTATCCCTACTCATTGGGGACAGACTTAAATGACTAGCCGTTGGGGACGTTCTTTAACGGCTAGTTGATGGGGACAGTCTTGCCACGAAAGCGTCGTACGGGGAATGCCCCCAGGTTTCGGCAGCCTGGGACAGTCCCTATGTGCCGGCAGTTAGGGATGATCTTTTGATGTCTGATGCCCCTCGGGGGCAGAGTAAGACAGCCTGCTTTGCCTTTAGGGGTTTTGGTGTTCCGCCTTTTTCTGCATCATAACGATCGATGCATGCGTATTTACGCACAGAGCCTTGCGCGATAATGCGCATAGCCGCGCAAATATCTGCTAATTATGGTTTATTAATAACCGATAAACAAATAAACACGCAAATACAAGCAAATACGCGCAAATTTGTGCGAATATAAGGCTGTTGGAAATGAAGAACTTCCGATGACTCAGGAGGCACATGATGACAGATTCCAAACAGGCTCCGCTCGACGCCGAAGCAGCCGCTAAGGCGGCGTTTGCCTCGGTCCAGGACAAGCCGTTCCCTAACGACATCTTTACGGCTCCCGAGCTTCGTTGGGCTGTGATCGGATGCGGCGTTATCGCCAATCAGATGGCCCAGTCTCTCGCCCTTGCCGGTCGCAAGCTTGCGGGCGTCGCCAACCGCACGCTGTCCAAGGCCCAGGCTTTTGCCGAGCAGTATGGCGTCGAGAAGGTGTACGAGACGGTTGAGGACCTCTACGCCGATCCCGACATCGACGCCGTTTATATCACTACGCCGCATAACACGCATATCACCTACCTGCGCGCCGCTCTGGCAGCTGGCAAGCACGTGCTCTGCGAAAAGGCCATCACCCTCAACTCCGCCGAGCTCGACGAAGCACGTGCCATTGCCGACGAGCATAACGTGGTCCTTATGGACGCCACCACGGTGCTCCACATGCCCTTGTATCGGGAGCTGCGCCGCCGCATGGATGCCGGCGAGTTTGGCCGCATGAACCTCGCTCAGCTCAACTTTGGCAGCTACAAGGAATACGGCGACCTGACCAACCGTTTCTACAATCGCAACCTTGCTGGCGGTGCCATGCTCGATATTGGCGTGTATGCCCTGTCCGTCATGCGCCTCTTTATGGCAAGCCAGCCTGTTGAGGTCGTTTCGCTCGACAACACCTGTGAGACCGGCGTTGACGTTGCGAGCGGCATTGTCTGCCGTAATGCCGAGCAGCAGTTGGGCGTGGTGAGCCTTACACTTCACTCCAAGCAGCCCAAGCGCTCGGTCATCAGCTTTGACAAGTGCTATATCGAGGTCAACGAGTATCCCCGCGCCGATCACGCGACCATCGTGTGGACTGAGGACGGGCACCGTGAGGAGGTCCACACCGGCACCGAGGCATACGCCCTGTGCTACGAGATGGCCGACCTGGAGAAGGCCGTTGCCGGCGATGATTCGAAGCGCGCGCTTCTGGATTACGCTTCTGATGTTATGGAGCTTATGACCAAGCTCCGCGCCGACTGGGGAGTCGTGTACCCCGAGGAGGAGTAAGCGATGCTTGCGGAGGATAGGCTCAACGCGATCGTGTCAATGGTCCAGCAGGCTGGCTCGGTTACTGTGCAAGAGCTTGCCGATACCCTGGGCGTAACGGCGTCTACCATTCGGCGCGACCTGCAGACGCTCGATCGAGCGCACCGTATCGCCAAGGTCCACGGCGGAGCGACGAGTCTTGAGCGCGCACACGTGACGCGCGACCTAACGCTCAATGAGCGCAGCGACCTCCATAACGACGATAAGGAGCGTATCTGCGCCCGCGCCGCGGCGCTGGTGGAGCCCGAGAGCTTTGTATACATCGACTCGGGCTCGACGACGCTCAAGCTCATCGAGCATCTTCCACACCTAGAAGATGTCACCTATGTGACCGATTCCGTGCTCCATGCTCAGCACCTCGCTTTGCGCGGCATGCGTACCGTGGTGCTGGGCGGCGAGCTCAAGCCCGAGACCGAAGCACTCGTTGGCCCCGATGCCTTGGCAACCTTAGACCGCTACAACTTCAACTGTGGCTTTTGGGGTTCTAACGGCATTGCCGCCGAGCAGGGCTTCACGGCGCCCGATATCGAGGAGGCGCAAGTAAAGCGCATCTCGATGCGCCATACGGCCAAGCGCTTTGTAATCTCGGATGCCAGTAAATTTGGCATGGTGGCGCCCGTCAAGTTCGCGGACTTTCGCGACGCAACGATTATTACCGCAGGCGAGGTGCCCGCCAAGTATCGGGCAATGGACAACGTCATCACGGTCTAGCGACGGGACAAGGCCAAAACCATCACAAAGGTGCCTGTCCCCATTGTGGTGGTTCGTAACGAAAACCGAGTAGTTTTCTCAATAGAAAAGCGGCAACGTCCATCACAGGCGTTGCCGCTTTCGTTGTCCGCCGGTTTGTCTAAGTCTGTAACAACTGGACCGTTAAAAGTGGGTTAGATGTTACAGATTGAGATACTTCCGAACCGCGCCATCCCTTTGTCTCAATCTGTAACATCTGGGACCGATTTTGCCGAGTTATTGTTACAGATCGAGATTTTCCCTTGAGGGGGATTTGAATGTCTCGATCTGTAACAGAAAGACCGGAAAATGGGTTCTAACTGTTACAGATCGAGATGTTTTGGGGCCGCGGCTGAGCCATCGTGGCTGCTTGACGTTTGCCCAGATAAAACCTGCCAAAATAAACCTGTCCCTTTTTGGCAGGTTTTAGGGCTCCCAGGGGCAGGGGGCTTCGATGTGGATGTGCTCGCCGGTTACGGGATGGGTAAAGGATACGCTGTGGGCGTGGAGCATGAGGCCACAGGGGCGCGGCGTTCCGTACAGGTCGTCGCCAACCAGGGGATGGCGCTCGCTTGCCAGGTGCACGCGGATCTGGTGTTTGCGGCCCGTGAGCAGCTCAACATCGATATACGAACGGGTGGGCAGGCCTCGGCGGCTCTTAAGGCGCTTGAGCACCTTGACGCGCGTCTGCGACGGCTTGCCGCTGGCGCCGACGCGCATCTTGCGGCTATCGTGGCGGTCGCGGGCGATGGGCTTGTCGATGAGCTTTTCGTTCCAATCGATCTTGCCCTCGGCGAGCGCCAGATAGTGCTTTTCGAAGGCGTGGTCGATGACCATCTGGTCAAAGGCGGGCTGCGTCTGCTTGTCGAGCGAGAACAGCACCACGCCGGTGGTGTCGCGGTCCAAGCGGTTGAGCGGCTGCATGTCGGTCGCGGCAAAGCCGTCGCCCATCGCCAGCAAAAGGTCGCTGGCATAGTCGGTAAGCGTGCGCTCGCCGGTGCCGTCGCCGTGGACGATCATGCCGGCGGGCTTATCGATGGCCATGAGCCAGGCGTCGCAGTAGAGGACTTGGGGTTCTTCGTTCACGTGTAAGCCTTTCGGTTAGCTAATTCCCACAAACATGCAGCCCGAAGTGGCGCCGCGCAGGCGGGCGGCGGGCTTACGGCCGGCCTGCGCGGCCTCGACGGCGCGACGGACGCGTGCGACGGCGCGGCCAATCTCATCGGCCTCGAGCAGGGTTCCGTCGACCATGAGACGGCGCACGCCGGCGTCGAGCAGCTGTGGAACCTGCGGTGTGAGGTCGATGGGGTAGGCGTCGTACAGGCGCGAGCGGCCGTGGATGTCGGTACGCACCGGCATGACCTTGCCGTCGATATTCTTGAGCGACAGCTTGCGGGCGCGCAGACGGCAGTGGGCACAATCGTGGGTGCAGCCATTGGCCACCTGCAGGATGCAGTGCTCGCTCGTCATAACGCGCGGGCGGCCGAAAACGGTGATGCCCAGGGCCGCGGGCGCGGAGGTACCAAGCGAGATAATCTCGTCGAGCGTGATCTCGGGCGAGAGCCAAAACGCCCCGGCTCCGCGCTCGGCGAGTGCCTCCATGCAAGGCGTGTTGTGCACGGGCAGGCAAGAGCGAATCTCGGCCGTGGCACCAACCTGGGCGGCCAGGGCAAGCTCAGAGATGTTGCCAATAGCGACCGTGGCACCGGCAACGACCCACGGGTCGACGCGCGCGTGGTCGACGGCGCGGCAGACCTCATCGAGCACGGGAACAATACCCTGCTCAAACGCATCGGCGGGGGAGAGCTCGGCCGCATCGAGCGCGTCGGTGGTCATGTAGATGCGCGCGGCTCCCTCCGCGCGCGCTGCCTCGGCGGCGTCGAGCGAGGTGACGGTGGCGCAGATCTGCGGCTCATCGCGGTAGTGCTCGGGCACGGGGCGGGAATCACTGGTGACAATCGCCGGCAGCTCGAGCGTTTTCGCGTGCTCCTCGTAAGGCGCCAGAATGGCCTCCTCGAGCGCCTTGCAAGCGGCGGCGCGCACCTTGTGCACAGCGGAGAAACCCATGCCACAGCCCTCATCGAGCGCCACGTCAAAGCTCGCGGCCTCAAAGGGCGAGGAACCCATGCGGCCCACGTGCTCCACCAGATCGGACGCCTCAACCGCGCGGGTCTTGGCGGCCTCGACGGTAAAGCCGGTGGCGGTGGCGGTGAGCGTGGGGTCGTCGCAGCAGGTGAGCGTGACGGTAAACGGCTCGCCCAGACGCGCCACGACGGACACGTCTACGGCGCGGCGGCGTAGCACGTCGCGCTTGAGCGCAGCGCCGGCAGCGTCAATGGCGCGCTGGCTGCGAATCACACGCACGCGGCAGCCCTCGGGCATGCTGCGGGGAACGCGGCACTCGATGATGTCGCCGGCGGCGGCATCATCGGCGGCGATGGTAGTCAGGAACTGGTCGAACTCGTCGTCGTGGCGAAGTTCCAACAAGTCGCCCTTGCCCACGGGCTCAAACAGCTCAATACGGGCGATGGCGGCGCGGCGACGACGGTCGTCGGGTTTGAGCCCGCGCACGTCGCGGTTGGCCATACGGCTGCCCAGCACCGTGCCCACGATCTGGCCGCGGTTGTTGGAGCGCTCGTAGCTCATCATCTCGTCGCCCGAGGTGCCGTCCTGATAGGCGTGCGTAAAGTCGCGGTTAAAGCAGCGCTTGAGTTGGCGCTGGCGAGCGGCGTCCTCGTCCTTATCTACGACGGCCCCGGCCAGCATGTCATCGATCTGGTGACGATACACATCGACAATGGAGTACACGTAATCGGGCGCCTTCATGCGGCCCTCGAGCTTGAGCGATGCGGCGCCGGCGTCATACAGGCGGCGAACAAGCTGTGAAGTGTTGGTGTCGCGCGGGCATAGCGCGCGCTCGCGACCGGCGGGGGAGAGCGTGCGGCCGTTCTCGTCGATCAGCTCGTAGGGCAGACGGCAGGGCTGAGCGCACATGCCGCGGTTGGCCGAGCGGCCCGCCATGGCAAAGCTCGAGAGCAGGCACAGGCCCGAGTAGCAAAAGCAGATGGCGCCGTGGCTAAAGACCTCCAGGTCAACGTCGGGCGCGGCGTCGTGGATGGCGGCGATCTCGTCGATGGAAAGCTCGCGCGAGAGGGTCACGCGGTCGGCGCCCTGCTCGCGGCACCAGATGGTTCCACGGTCATCGTGGATGTTCGCCTGGGTCGAGATATGGGTCTCGATGCCGGGCATGGTGCGCTTGACCTCAAAGAACAGGCCCCAGTCCTGGATGATAAAGGCGTCGGCGCCCAGCGTGGAGCAGCGGTGGATGAGCTGCAGTGCATCGCTCATCTCGGACTGCTTGATGACGATGTTGACCGTGACGTAGACGCGCGAGCCGGCCAGGTGCGCAGCGCGGCAGGCCTGCTCAAAGGCCTCATCGGTAAAGTTGGTGGCCTTGCGGCGGGCGTTGAAGCTGCCCATGCCGCAGTAGATGGCGTCTGCCCCGGCGGCGAGCGCGGCGGCAAAGGGCTCCGGGCCTCCGGCGGGGGCCAGAAGCTCGGGCCTGCGGTTGGTGGTTCGGCTGGCGGTTGCGGTCATATCCTGCCTTTCAAAATGCTCAGATACACAAAAGTATAGTGGCACCGTCGCGATGGGCGATGCCCGCAGTCTAAGCAGGACAAAGTCTTCAGTAGCCTGGGCTGGCTGACCCGGTGGAGAACCGTTCGGCGGTTCGGGGAAACCGTTGGGCGATAAAATATTATCGCAATCTGATAATTATCTTGCATCGGGCAAAATCATCCCCTACTATCCCAATCAAGCGTGGTGTTCAGACCGAACTGTGCCTCCCGGTGCGAACGCCGCGCTCACGCTCTCTATTTGATCGTAAGGAGAAAAACATGAGCAAGACCGTCGTGTCTTCCGATAACGCGCCCGCAGCCATCGGCCCGTATTCTCCCGGTATCCAGTCCGGCAACATGGTGTTCCTGTCCGGCCAGCTGGGCATCGATCCCGCGACCGGCAAGCTGCCCGAGGGCATCGAGGCCCAGGCCAAGCAGTCCCTCGCTAACGTCGAGGCCCTGCTGACCGCTGCCGGCGCTACGTTTGCCGATGTCGTCAAGACCACGGTCTACCTGGCTGACATCGCAGACTTTGCCGCCGTGAACGAGATTTATGCCTCCAAGTTTGAGGCCCCGTTCCCCGCGCGCAGCGCTTTCCAGGTTGCCGCTCTTCCGGCTGGCGGTCTGGTCGAGATCGAGGTCGTCGCCGCTCTCTAAGGCGTTGGCAACAACTAAACATGACATGCAAAAAGACCCTGCAGCGCGTGTGAGCTGCAGGGTCTTTTGTCACGTGACGGATCGCTTGCGGAGCCACCAAGGGCAGTCTTTTTGGGACGGGGCCATTTTAGCTACCCCTATATGCAGGATTGATTTTACTTGCGGCTCATCGAAATCGTGGGCAGAGGGAGGGTAGCTAAAAGAGCCCCGTCCCAAAAAGACTGCCCGCGCTCCATTTTGCTCGTTAGCCCTCCTTGCGAACTTTTTGCAGGTAGCGGTAGACGCTGGGCTCCGAGATGCCCAGCGAGGTGGCAGCGCAGGCAACAGCGCCCTTGAGCATAAATACGCCGTTGCCGTTAAGGTGGCGAATAACGTCCACGCGATCGGCCTGCCCAAGCGAGGCGACATCCTGGCCGCGGCTTTCGAGCAATTCGGAAATGCTGTGGTCGATGAGCTCCTGCGTGGACTCCGAAAGGCTTTCGATCTCGATGGGGGAGGGCTCCGTGCGGACCGGCGCGGCGTCGAAGCAGGCCATGAGCTGCTGAGCCATGGCGTTGATGGAGCGTACCGTGGAAAGATCGGTGTTGACGCAGAGCATGCCGACGATCTCGTTATCCTCGCGAATAAAGTACGTTGCGGATTCCAACGTCTTGCCACCGGCACCGCGCCCCTCGTAGCCCGTAATAAACGGCAGGTCGCGATACTTGGGATCGTGCATGATCTTGAGTGCCAGATCGGTGGCGGGACCGCCGACCTTGCGGCCGCTCACGATGCCGTTGCGGATATCGACGATGGCGTGGTCGGGATCCGAGAAATCGTGCAGCACGATTTCGCTGTTTTTGCCGAGTATCTGCTCCAGGAAATCGACCATCGGCAAAAAGCGACGTACAGTCTCGTTCACGGGCAACTCCTTTGGATGAAATCGGAAGTTTCATAACAATTTTTTCTCATGGTAACACGGTGTCTATTGACTCGTATATTCGCAGGTACATTGCGTAATACAGACGAACGGTAGGATTTTGGCGGTAAGCGGTCGACCAAAAGAAAAGTTAGATGTTATTTTGACCAGACACTTTCCTGACCTGCGGAAATGCGTTGTCTAAGCTGAAAAATAGTCTGATAACAAAAAATTATTATTGAGAATGAGAAAATTCTTTAATACGATATTCACCGAAGGCACAACCTCAACCCCGCACTGCGTCACAATAGAGCGCTAGATGCGAAAACAACTACTTCGAGGATTGGTGGTCAAATGGCCCAGGAGACGGTTACGAACGGCACTGAAGCCCTGTTCACTCGCGAAGGCATGCCGCCCGTTAAGGAAATGATTCCGTGTGCCCTTCAGCACGTACTGGCATCGTTTGCCGGCATCATTACCCCGGCGGTCATCATGGCCGGCGTCTACGGCTTTAACAGCCAGCAGAGCACCGACATCATTCAGGTGGCGCTCATTCTTTCGGCAATCGACACGGCCCTTCAGGCCTTCGCTCCCTTCCGTCGCATCGGCGGCGGCCTGCCCATCGTCATGGGCGTCTCGTTCGCGTTCCTGCCGGCCCTGCAGGCTATGGGTGCTTCGGGCTTTAGCTTTGGTGCGCTGCTGGGCGGCGAGATTGTCGGCGGTGCCGTCGCGGTCCTCTTTGGTCTGGCCTACAGCAAGATTAAGTGGCTGTTCCCGCCCGTCGTGACCGGTACGGTCATCTTCTCCATCGGCGTCTCCCTGTATCCCACGGCCGTCAAGTATATGGCCGGCGGTATGGGCACGCCGCTGTGGGGCACCCCGCAGGCCTGGTGCGTCGCTCTTATCACCTTCGCCGTGGTCTTCGCGCTCGCCAACTTTGGCAAGGGTACGTTCAAGCTGGGATCTGTGTTCTTTGGCATGATCGTTGGCATGATCGTCTCCATTCCCTTTGGCATGATCGACTTCTCCAGCGTCGCCACCGCTCAGGTCTTCGCCCTTCCCAAGCTCATGCCCTACGCACTCGAGTTTGATCCCGAGGTCTGCATCACCCTCGCCGTCGTGTTCCCCATGGTTGCCATCCAGGTTATCGGCGATGTCTCCGCCGCCTGCCTGGGCTCCATCGACCGCATGCCCACCGAGCGCGAGCTCTCCGGCGCTATCGTGTCTCAGGGCCTCACCTCTATGGCCGGCGGCCTGCTGGGCGGTCTTCCCACCAGCGCCCTTGGCCAGAACGTGGGCATCATCTGCTCCAACAAGGTCGTCAACAAGTGGGTCTTTGTGATCATCGCGTCCGTCTTTGCCATCGCCGGCCTGTTCCCGCAGCTTTCTGCCGTGCTCTCCGCCATCCCGCAGCCTGTCATCGGCGGCGCGACCGTCGGCGTCTTTGGCACCATCACCATGAATGGCGTGCGCATGTTCACCCGCGAGGGCCTTACGCAGCGCACCACCACCATCGTCGGCACCTCCGTCGTCTTTGGCCTGGGTATCTGGATGGCCAGCGGTTGCCTTGCCGGCGAGGGCATGCCCACCTGGGTGTCCACCGTCATCGGCTCCAATGCCGTAACCCCCACCGCCATCATGGCCATCGCGCTCAACCTGATCCTTCCGCAGACGCCGGTCGTGGCTCAGCACATCGATGCCGCCAAGGATGCTGCCGTGGATCTGGTCTTGCCCGAGAGCAAGAAGTAACCAATTTGGTGCTATTCGTCGGCGGACGTATCGCCTCGTCCGCCGACGTCATGCGGCGCCAAGCCGCACTTCAAAGGGTTTGTCCCTTTGGTGAAGCGTTGACGGGAGAGGGCCCGTTTCCGGTGTAGGCCGGCGCTTCGCACTCCGCCATGTCAGAGGTGTCAAACCCCGCCCCTGATGTTGAAGGGAGCATTTATGCTTCTGGTCGCTAACGGTTCCGTCTTTACCCGCAACGCTCAGACCCCGTTCATTCCAAACGGTGCGGTCGCCATTGACGGAGATACGATCGTCGAAGTGGGCCCCGAGCGCGAGCTCAAGGTCAAGTACCCGGATGCCGAGTACGTCGACGCCCAGGGCAACCTCATCATGCCCGGACTTATCAACTGCCACACCCACATCTACTCGGGTCTGGCCCGCGGCCTTGCCATTAAGGGCTGCAACCCCACCAACTTCCTGGAGAATCTTGAGCAGCAGTCCAACTGCGTACGCTGCATCTTTGGCCCCGGCTCCATCGCGAGCCGGGGCCTTTTGTTTGGAGCGCCTCCGCATGCGGAAGCTGCGTCCCAGAATTGGCGCTCAGAATGGGGCGTGCTTTCCGGTAGAGCCTCTAGCGGAAAGCGCATCCCGGAATCCGCGCCTGGAATGGGACGCACTTTCCGGAACGGGCCTCAACCGGAAACTGCGTCCCAGAATTTCGCTCCAGAGTGGGATGCCGTTTCCGGCTGAACCCTCTGGCGGAAAGTTCATCCCAGAATTGACGCTCGGGGTGGGAAACGGTTTCCGGATGGAATCTCAGCGGAAACTGCGTCCCAGTTTGAGCGTCTAATCCGGGGTGCAGTTTCCGCTGGGCGATTCATCCGGAAAGTCTGTTCCGTTCTGAGGCCTGATTCTGGGATGCCGTTTCCGCTAGGCATGCCATCTGGAAAGCGCATCCCGTTTTGAGTGCTCAATCTGGGACATGGTTTCCGCAGGTGCTGCCAACCGGCAAGTGTGTCCCAGTTTGGTGGGCAGGTGGGCATAAGCTCAGCAGCTCCTACAGCTCAATATCGTTGAGCCATGTCGGCAGTGCGGTCTGCCGGATGCCTGCCGTCTGCAGCTTTTTGCCGAGCATTCCTGCCGAGCGGACTTCACTCATGGTAAAGCGCAGCAGAGGGTGACCGTAGAGCGACAGGTGCGCCTCGCGCTGCCGTTCGGCAACGAGTGCCTCGGCGGTGGTACGCCCGGCTAGCATGGCCTGGTCGGTATATTTGACGAACCCGTCGAGTTCTCCCAACGTGAGCTCCCGTGCCTGGTGCTCCCAGGCAAAGTCCGTTCGTATAGGCTTGGCCGAATCGAAGGGGTCCGTCAACTCGTATTGAAGCCAGTCGGGCGCAAAGCCCGTCTCGATCATGACGGCTCGGGCGACCGATTCTCCGCCGCTCTCGGCGCGAGCGTCGGCATATCGAAGCGTTGTGAGGGCGGTACGAATCGCGCGACCATTGCGGGCAGTCGCTCGTTGCTCAACGGCCTCCATCAGCTGTTCCCGCGCAAGGCCGAGCTTTAAGATCGCCGAATCGGCAATGGGCATACCGTCGGCAAAACCAGTTTGCAGCAGGCAATCTGTGACCGTTTTGATGGGCGTCGTTACCGATATGCCGGATAGACGGATTGCTCCGGCCGGCTCAATCTGGTGCCGCTGAATATGCGCGCCCGGACGAGCCGACGGCTTTGTCGAGCTGCAAACATGCACGACATTCAGGTGTCGCCACGAGACCTCGAGCCCCAGCAGGCAGGCGGCCGAAAACGAGCAGAACGTCCAATCGGGGTGGATGATCGCAAGGGCGCGGAGGATTTCGCAATGACGCTGCGCTCGGTTGAGTTCATCCCAGTGCATTTTGCGCGCGAACAGTCCCGGCATGGGGGAGACGACCGTGCTACCGATGCGCCGAAGGAGCGCTTTTCGGATCGCCGTGCTCGGGGGAATCAGGCATCGTCCTTCCTGTTCGGCTTGCGTCAGCAGTTGGTCGATGAGTTGGTCATTGCAATGGGTCATGAGCTACCGCCTCCTTTTGGGTAGCAAAAACGTATCAGCTGGAACTTGCCGCTCAGCTGACCAAAAGCTGGCCAAAATCTAACCATGCAGGTAGATGGCCTGTTTTCGGCGGCATTTTTACGTCCGAATCGGTGGGAGGTAATCGGCGACCTTGAACGGTAGCTAGATTTGAAGCCTTGGTAAGTTTCGGGACGTGTACTTTTTTGAAAAAGAGCATTCTATCTACTGTTTCGTGTTTCTGGATCGCATATTTGAAGGCATGTGATAAGGGCTGTGGATCGTCGTCTTGTATCTGCGGAAACTGTGACCCGGAATTGCCGCTCGGAATGGGACGCGCTTTCCGGATCAGCCCTCAACCGGAAACTGCATCCCGGAATGAGCTCTCGGAACGGGACACGCTTTCCCATTGGGGCTTGGGACTGCGGACGATTTCTTGGACCGTTACGCGGCCCTTCCCAGCGCGGCGCGGAACTCGGCCGGCGTGCGGCCGCCGAGCGCATCGCTGCGCCTCTCCGTATTGTATCGG
>NZ_JBQHST010000018.1:0-43671 GCF_052066095.1 Collinsella sp. HCP28S3_B9 | reverse complement strand
CGCCCGGTCCCGTTCCGAACCCGGAAGCTAAGCCCCATCGCGCCGAGAGTACTGCGGGGCCAGCCCGTGGGAGGCCAGGGCGCCGCTGACCGGTGGACGGCACCGAGCCGTGCGCTTGGACTGAGAAGGGGGAGGCCTCGCGGCCTCCCCCTTTTTCGTTTCTCAGGCAATTTGTCTCACATAGTAGCTGTGTTTTATAACCCTCGTTTGTCGCATCTTCTTTGAACGGGCTACAATATCGTAGTCTGTGTAGCATGGAGGTGAACATGGCTGAAGCTGGTATCGGCGTTGATATCGTCGAGATTTCCCGAATGAAATCAATCCTTGAGAAGACGCCCTCGTTTGCCCGGCGCGTGTTTACCGATGAAGAGCGTGCGTATTGCGATGCGTCGTCTCGCCCTGCCGCTCATTATGCCAGCCGCTTTGCCTCTCGCGAAGCGGTACTTAAGGCACTTGGAATGGGGTTTAGTCAGGGCGTTGGACGTAAGGACGTTTCCGTAACACGCGATAGGCTCGGCAAGCCAAAGGCTCTGCTTTCTGGTCGCGCTCTCGAAATCGCCCAGGATTTGGGTGTTGTCGAGGTTGCTCTTTCTATTACCCTTACGGGTGACTTGGCTGTCGCTAATGCCATCGCGATCACCGAGGATGCTCGACCTAAGCCTAAGGAAGAAAAAATGAGCACCAAGGAGCGCGTTGCCCAGACATTTAAAGAGGCTCGTTCTGTATTGGATGAGCTTGAACAGCTGCAACAATCTGCTTTGTCGGAGCATTTGATCGATGATCCGCAAGATACGCAAGGAGCATAGATGAAACCGGTTTTGAGTACCGAGGAAGTCGTTCGCCTCGAGGATATCATCGAGCGCGAGGGCACCTCGAAGGCCGAGCTCATGGAGTTGGCGGGTGAATTTGCCGCCAACGAGATTTTAAAGCTCAACCCTGATCGCGTTCTTGTGCTGGTCGGCTTTGGCAATAACGGCGGTGATGGTTGGGTCGCTGCGGATATCCTGACCCATAAGGGCGTTGATGTTGATATCGTTTCTCCAGTTGAGCCGGATGAGATTCCTGCTGCCCTTGCTCGTCACGTTGCCCGTCGCACCGCCGGTCGCGACGTTCATGTGTGCGTTGGGCCTTCGCGAGACGAGCTAGAGGTTCTCATTAACAAAGCGGATGTCGTGATCGATGCTATTTTTGGCACCGGTTTTCACGGCAACCTTCGTGCGCCGTTTTCTATTTGGATTCCTACGGTTAACGAGTGCGCCGATCACGTTGTTTCTATCGATGTTCCCTCGGGCCTGAATGCCGAGACGGGCGTTGTGGATGACGACTGCATCCGTGCCGAGCGTACCGTGACGATGATTGCCCCTAAGATCGGCCTCTACAGCGCTGACGGTCCGGAGTATGCTGGCGATCTGGTGTGTGGCGGTCTGTACGACCGCCTCGACGAAGTCATCGATGATGTCGATCATGCTGCCGAGATCGTTGAGCCCGGTGATCTGGTGGACTACTTTGCCCCGCTGCCCACGAATATCGATAAGTATTCGCGCGGCTCCGCGCTCATCGTTGCCGGGTCGGCACAATATCCTGGTGCCGCCATCATGGCCGCAAAGTCTGCCGCTCGTGCTGGTGCCGGTTATGTGGCCGTTGCGACGCCCGATGCGTGCGCCAACCTTATTCGTATGGCGCTCCCGTCGATTCCCGTTTTCGCCATTCCGTCTGATTCCCGTGGATCTTTTGGTGCCGCTGCGCGTATGACAGTGTGCGAGATCGCTAAGAAGTACAGCTGCGTTGTGTGCGGGCCTGGCATGACGACGTCTGCCGGATCGATGCAAGTCGTTTCGGGCCTGCTTGAGCTCGATGTGCCGCTTATCCTAGATGCAGATGCGCTCAACTGCCTTGCCAAGATTGCAATCGACGGCATCGACAGTAATCCCGAGATGTACCGTCGCGAGCAGCCGCTCGTTATGACGCCGCATTATCGCGAGCTTTCGCGTCTCGTTGCCGGCGACGAGGTCAATGATCTTGGCACTGCGATTGCCGCTGCTCAAAAGATTGTCTGGGCTGCCGGTTCCGATAATCTCGTTGTTATCGCTAAGGGCCCGACGACGGCCATTTGCGGCGTCGAGCGCGTGCTGCTGCCGCTTTCGGGCCCAGCGTCGTTGGCGACCGCTGGCTCGGGTGATGTCCTCGCAGGTATCCTTGCAGGAACGCTTGCGACCATGCGTGACGAGATGGACCGTTGGGAGCTGCTGTACTCGTATGCCGTCGCACTCCACAGCTATGCCGGCTTTGCTGCGGCGACGGAGTATGGCGAGAAGAGCGTTATCGCGACCGATCTTATCGACTTGATCGGTCCCGCCATGGAATTGGCGGCAAAGGATGCGCTCGATGATCTGGGAATCATGGACGAAGGGTCGGATGACTAATCATGAATAAAGCCGATTTGACGCGTTGGTCCTGGGTCGAGATCGACCGCGGGGCGCTCCGCCGCAATACGAGGGCCTATAAGAACTTGCTAGATCCGCGTCAGCGCCTGTGCTGCGTGGTTAAAGCCGATGCTTATGGTCATGGAGCCGTCGAGTGCGCCAAGATCATGTATTCGGCCGGTGCCGACATGTTTGCCGTGGCGACGGTCAGCGAGGGTATTGAGTTGCGCCAGGGCGGAATCACCAAACCCATCCTGATTCTAAGCGAGCCTCCCATCGAGGCTATTCCTTCATTGCTCGAGTTCGATATCATGCCCTCGGTCTATACGTCCGATTTTGCTCTTGCGTATGGTGAATGTGCCGTCGCGGCGGGCAAGGTGGGCAAGTATCATCTTGCCATCGAGACGGGTATGAACCGCATCGGCGTTCACTACACGCAGGTGCTCGACTTTGTCCGCGGTATTAATTTCCATCGCGGTATTCAGTGCGACGGCGTATTTACGCACTTTGCCACGGCCGACGAACCATCGGGTTGGGACTACAAGCTGCAGTGCCAGCGCTTTACCGAGGCCGTTCAGGCCATTAAGGATGCGGGTTTTGAGTGCGGCATCGTGCACTGTGCCAACACGCCGTCCTCGATGCTCGACCCCTCGATGCATTTTGATATGATTCGCGCTGGCGTTGGCTTGTATGGCATGCAGCCGTGCGAGCTGAGCGGCCGCGTGATGCAGCTTGATCCCGTTATGAGCGTTCATGCGCGCGTGACGCGCGTGGCGCATCCTGCGATGGGCGAGGGCGTAGGCTACGGTTTTACCTACCGCGTACCGCGCACACGCGTTCAGATCTGCACGCTGCCGATCGGATATGCCGACGGCCTTTCGCGCACGCTTTCCAATCGTATGGACGTGCTGTATCGCGGTGAGCGCGTGCGTCAGGTCGGAAATATCTGCATGGATCAGTTTATGGTTGCCATTCAGTCCAACCCGGCTCACGAGATTCCCGAGGCCGAACATGGCGACGAGATGATAATTATCGGTCGCGATGGCGATGCCGAGATTACCATGGATGAGATGGCGCGCCTGCGCGGCACGATCAACTACGAGGTCGCCTGCGGCTTTGGCATGCGTCTCGACAAGGTCTACGTGTAGGAGCCGCTATGGGCGTTATGCACATCCCCGGCCATAGCCATCAGGCGCCGCGCGAAGTTGCACTCGAGGAGATCGAGGCCGTCCTGGGTGATTGCCACCTTTGCCAGCTTTACCAGTCGCGCCACAATATCGTGTTTGGGGTGGGAAACCCCCGCGCTCGCGTGATGTTTATCGGTGAAGCGCCGGGCCGTAACGAGGATTTACAGGGCGAGCCCTTTGTGGGGGCGGCGGGTGAAGACCTCAACGGCATTCTGTCCCTGGCGGGCCTTAAGCGTGAAGATGTCTATATCGCCAATGTGCTTAAATGTCGCCCGCCGGGAAACCGCAATCCGCGTCCCGAGGAAGTGCTTGCTTGCTCACCGTTTTTGCGCGAGCAGATTCGAAGCATCTGGCCCGATATCATCGTGACGCTCGGCAATCCCGCAACGCACTTTGTGCTCAAGACCGAGATTGGCATTACCAAGCTGCGCGGCAGGTTCCATCAGATGGGGCACTTTGTGGTGATGCCGACGTTTCATCCCGCGGCGGCGCTGCGCAATCCGGCGTGGCAGGAGTTGCTGGAGGAAGACTTTAAGATGCTGGGCGACTATCTGGTGCGACACCCCGCGCCAGAGGGCGCCTCGGAATAATAAGGAGCGTATATGTCCCTGGAGCACCTGGGGCTAGGTACCTACAAAACGGCTCGTACTGCCGATACGGAGCATTTTGGCGAGTTGGTCGCACCGTGTCTAGAAAATGGCGATGTGCTGATACTGACCGGCGGCTTAGGCGTGGGAAAGACCCACTTTACCAAGGGCGTCTCGCGCGGCTTGGGCGATGAGCATATGGTCACGAGTCCTACGTTCGCGCTCATGGCCGTTCACGACCAGGGGCGTATTCCGCTGTTCCATTTTGATCTGTACCGCTTGGAGCATGCCTACGAGCTCGAGGATACGGGCATTTTTGACGTGCTCGGCTATGAGGGCGCTTGCCTGTTGGAATGGGGCGAGCAGTTTCAGGACGAGCTGACGGATGAGTATCTCTCGGTGACGCTTAGGCGCGATGAGGACGATAGCGACGTGCGAACGATCGCGCTCGAGGCGCACGGCGAGCGCGCGACGGAGCTTTTCGATTTGATTGATAAGGCTGTACAAGATGAGCTTGCATAACGACAACGCGCTGGTAGTGGCGCTCGATACTTCGACCGACATGCTTGCCTGCGCGGCAAGCTGGATTGATGAGCAGACGGGCGAGGCGAAGCTGGTGAGCGGGGACCATCTGTGTCGTCGCCATGCCAACGTGGAACTTGTGAATACCGTCGATGGCGTGTTGGCGCAGGCCGGGCTGAATCGCGGCGATGTCGGCTGTTATGTGGTTGGACGCGGCCCGGGTTCGTTTACGGGCGTTCGCATTGGCATCTCGACCGCTAAGGGTCTGGCGCGCGGTGCCAACGTGCCGTTGCTGGGCGTGTCGACACTTGACGCTTGCGCCTGGACGGCGTGGAAGGCTGGCGTGCGCGGCAAGCTTGGTGTTCTTGCCGACGCCATGCGTGGCGAGGTGTATCCGGCTCTGTACGTGCTGGGGGACGAAGGTCCCGAGCGTCTGTTTGAGCGCGAACACGTGGTCAAAGCCGCCGTGGCGCTTGATGAGTGGCGCCAGGCCGCGGACTGGGGCCAGGTTAAGCTGACTGGTGACGGTCTCGTACGTTATGGCAAGCTGCTGAGTGAGGACGAGACTGCGCGCTGCGTGGAACGAGACCTGTGGTGGCCCTCGGGCGAAGGCCTTCTGATGGCGCACGCCGCGGGCGACGGTAATCCGGCTCGCGTTTTGCCGATCTACACGCGTCTTTCGGATGCCGAGGAAAATGAGCGCAAGCGCCTTGGGCTTGCCGAGAGCGCCCAGAGCGAGATTACGGGTGTTGCCGACGAGCTCGCCGGCCGCCATCTGCAGTTCCGTCCCATGGGCGCGGCGGATGCCGAGGGCGCGAGCGCATTGGAGGCCGCCTGCTTTGAAGGCGCCGGACACGAGGCGTGGACGCCGGGCATGTTCCTGTCCGAGCTGGGCGAGGGCGTTGCCGCACCGCGTAGCTGGTGGGTGGCGCACGACGACGGTCAGCTGCTGGGACTTGCCGGCGGCATGGTCGTCGACGGTGACGTTCAGATTATGGACGTCGCGGTTGATCCTGCTCATCGTCGCGAGGGCATTGCCCGCAAGCTGCTGTCGCACGTGAGCTATGACGCCCAGATGCTCGGCTGCACCACTGCTTCGCTTGAGGTTGAGGACGGCAACGAGGGTGCGATTGCGCTCTATAGCGCCTTGGGCTTTACCGAGGCGGGTCGTCGCCGTGGCTACTACGGCGTCGGCAAGGATGCCATCGTCATGACGGCGTCGCTGCCCCTGGTGCTTCCTCTCGACAATGCCTCGCCCGAGCCAACGGCTGCCGAGCAGCGCGTCTGGCCGCTGCCTGAGCCCGAGCGCACCGCCGAGGAGCGTGCCGAAATCGAGCGCCGTCGCCTAGTTCTTGCCATCGAGAGCTCTTGCGACGAGACGGCTGTTGCGATTATCGATGCGGACGGCAATATGCTGGCCAACCAGGTGTCGACGCAGATTGATTTTCATGCTCGCTTTGGCGGCGTGGTGCCCGAGATCGCCTCGCGCAAGCATGTCGAGGTGATTGTGAGTGTCGTAGATGCGGCGCTTGAAGATGCCGCGGTATCGCTTGGCCTTGAGGGTGGAGCGATTGCGCCAAGTGAGCTTGCCGCCGTGGGTGTGACGCAAGGCCCGGGCCTGGTGGGTGCCCTGGTGGTGGGCGTCGCCTTTGCCAAGGGCTTTGCGTATGCTGCCGGTAAACCGCTCGTGTGCGTCAATCATCTGGAGGGTCACCTGTTCGCCAACCTGCTGGCGCAGCCCGACCTTAAGCCGCCGTTTATCTTTACGCTTGTCTCGGGTGGGCACACCATGCTCGTGCACGTAAAGGCATGGGGCGACTACGAGGTGCTTGGCGAGACGCTGGACGACGCCGTGGGCGAAGCCTTCGACAAGGTTGCCAAGGCGCTGGGTCTGGGCTATCCCGGCGGCCCCATCATCTCCAAGCTCGCCGAGACGGGCAATCCCCGCGCGATCGATTTTCCCCGTGCGCTTAACAGCAGGGGAGACTACCGCTTCTCGCTTTCGGGCCTCAAGACGGCGGTGACGCTCTATATTGAGCAGGAGACCAAGGCTGGGCGCACGATTCACCTGCCCGACCTTGCGGCCTCGTTTGAGGCGGCGGTCTTTGACGTGCAGTACAAGAAGGCCAAGAACGCCCTGCACGCCACCGGGTGCAAGGAGTATTGCATCGGCGGCGGCGTCTCGGCCAACCCGCATCTGCGCGAGATGATGATTAAGAAACTCGGGCGTCAGGGGATTCGCGTAACGGTGCCGCCTCTCTCGGCCTGTACTGACAACGCCGCCATGATTGCGGAGGTCGCTCGCCGCAAATTCGACCGAGGTGAAATCTCGCCGTTCGACGTCGACGCCGATCCAAACATGACGTTGTAGTCGTATGGGTGCGGTCCCCGACCGGAGGGGCCGGATATAAGGTTTCCTGCTCTACAGTCCTGCGCAAGACGAAGGCCACATTAAGTGGCCTTCTTTGCGTGCGGAACTCGCGATAAACCTTATATCCGGCCCCTCCGGTCGGGGACCTTTCTGTATCGATGCAGCTACTGAGCTGGATCGGCGTCGACAACGTCCGGCAAGGTTAGCCAGCCTACGTCGAATTTACGGCGTGCTTTAGCTGAAAGAAACCTACCTGATAACCGGCTCAATATCTCGGCTTTTATATAGCAGTCGGCGGACTTCCATGACGTCGTCGATGACGACATAAAAACCATGTAGTTGCCAACGTAGAAGCGGTAATACGGGTGCAACCGTCTTCTTGTCGAAGGGTATGTTGGTGACATGGTTGGATTCTTGAGATGCTCGAGTATGCCTGCTTCAACATTGTCGACAAGCCTATTTGCTGCAGCGGGGTTATTGAGATCAAAGGCGATATATGACGCTGCTTGGCTGAGGTCCTCCCAAAATAGGGGAAGATAGCGGAGCTTATAGTGCCTGTTCATCGAGACCGCCGTCGAGCATTTTTCTGACAGAGCCAAAGACATCGTCGTGTGTATAGCGAAGTTGCATGCTGGCAGCCTGACGATCAGCGGCATCAAGTGCGCTCTCGATTGTATTGCTCAGTGACTTGTACTGCTCAAAGCTCATGACGACCATAGAGCCCCGCCCGTTTTTAGTTAGAAAAACCGGACCCTCCTGTTCGACTTCGCGTTCAACGTCCGGGTAGTGATTTCTAAGATCTGAGACTGGCCTAATATTCACAGCTACCTCCTGAGCTATCAGAATATTATCGTAATTATGATAACAGAGTTGAGATTTGGGATGGGAACTCCTCGGGGGCGGGGCGGGCGCCTGCCGCCATATATGAACTTTATCGCGAGTTCCGCACGAACAGGAGGCCACTTAATGTGGCCTCCGTCGTGAGCAGGACTGTCCGAGCAGGAAAGTTCATATATGGCGGCAGGCGCCCGCCCCGCCCCCGAGGAGCATCTCTCAAGCAAAAACTGTCGTGGGGTAAAGTCCGAGGTCAGTGACGTTTTATACCGAGAAATTCAAAAAAAGTTGAAAATTCATTACATATTTGCGTTGACTTTAGTCAACTAAAGTTTCATACTCCTTTCCATCCACTGGGGGATGTGAACGCGCACGGATCGTTCGCATCATGATTGAAGAGGATTTCTTAGACATGTTCACGCATCAGCTAAACATTATCAGCGTAGTAATTATCTGATGCGGGTTAGCACATACAGCTAGCCCGTACGATAACGGGCGGCTGATGAAGATGAGGGCCGTCGAGCGCAACCGACGGCCCTCATTTTTTATGTCTAGGAAGTTCTTTTTTGAGGAGGAAATGTAATGAACGGAGTTTTGCTCATGGTTGTGGCCGCGGCGGTGCTCGCCTGCGGCTATCTGGGCTACGGCCGCTGGCTGGCTAACAAGTGGGGCGTTGATAAAGAGGCCCTCACGCCTGCCAAGCGCATGAAGGACGGCAAGAGCTTCTCGCCCGTCTCCGCCTTCACCGCGTTCTCGCATCAGTTCAGCTCGATCTGCGGTGCTGGCCCTGTTACGGGTACGATCGTCGCCATGGCCTTCGGCTGGCTGCCCGTCGTGCTCTGGGTCCTCGTCGGCGGCATCTTCTTTGGCGCCGTTCACGACTTTGGCGCCCTGTACGCTTCGATGAAGAACAACGGCAAGTCCTTGGCTCAGCTCATCGAGAAGTACATCGGCAAGACCGGCCGTCGCCTGTTCCTGCTGTTCTGCTGGCTGTTCTGCATCATCGTCATCGCCGCTTTTACCGACATGGTCTGCAAGACGTTCATGTTCACCCCGGTCGTTGACGCCTCTGGCGCTGCCACCGGTGCCATCGACTTCACCAAGTCCTATGCCGCTGGCTGCGCTGGTACCATCTCCATCCTGTTCACCTTCGTCGCCATGGCCTTTGGTTGGGCTCAGAAGAAGTTCAACCTCACCGGCGCTGCCGAGTTCGTCACCGGCGTGGTGCTCATGGTCCTCATGTTCGCCGTCGGTATGCAGTTCCCGGTTTACCTGGACAAGTTCCAGTGGTTCGCCGTCGTCATGGTCTACCTGGTCTTTGCCGGTGCCATGCCCATCCAGATGCTCAAGACCCCTCGCGACTACCTCACTTCCATCATGATGATCGTCATGATTGTCTGCGCTGTCCTCGGCATCGTCGTCCTGGGCGTTAACGGCCAGGCCACCATCACCGCTCCGGTTTTCACCGGCTTTAGCAATGCCTCGGGCATGATGTTCCCGGTCCTGTTTGTCTCCGTTGCCTGCGGCGCTCTCTCCGGTTTCCACAGCCTCGTTTCTTCGGGCACCTCTTCCAAGCAGGTCGAGAAGGAGCAGGACGCCGTCAAGGTCGGTTATGGCGCCATGATCGTCGAGTCCTTCGTTGGCATCCTCGCCATCATCGTCGCTGGCATCATGTTCTCCGACATGAACACTGCCGGTACCGGCGCCCTCAACGCTGGCGTCGCTTCCACCCCGTTCCAGATCTTCGCTGCTGGCATCTCCCGCGGTATGCAGGCCTTCGGTGTTGACGGCACGCTTGCTACCGTCTTTATGACCATGAACGTCTCCGCTCTGGCCCTGACCTCGCTCGACGCCGTCGCCCGCATCGCCCGCACCTCGTTCTCCGAGTTCTTTGCCCAGACCAACGACGCCCTGGCCATCGAGTCCAAGGCCGGTTACATGAAGGTCCTCGGCAACCCCTGGTTCGCCACGGTTGTCACCCTGCTCCCCGGCCTCGCCCTCGCCTTTGGCGGCTATGCCAACATCTGGCCGCTCTTTGGTGCTTCCAACCAGCTGCTCGGCGGCATGACCATGATCACCCTTGCCGTGTTCTGCAAGTGCACCGGTCGCAAGGGCTGGATGCTCTACGTGCCCGTCGCCTTCCTGCTCTGCTGCACCTTTACCTCGCTGGTCCAGAGCGCCATGGGCTGCATGACCGCCGTCCAGGCCTACGGCTTCTTCGGTACCATCCCGGCTACCGCCACCACGGCCGCCGTCTCCGTCGCCGCCACCAAGGGCCTGCAGCTCGTCTTTGCCGTCCTGCTGATGGTCCTGGGCCTCATCGTTGCCGTCAACTGCCTCAAGGAGTTCTTCGGCAAGGAGGCCGGTTCCATGCCCGACGAGGAGCCCGAGTGGTCCGAGATGGGCAAGGCCGAGTACGGCCGCGCCGCTGCTGCTGAGGCCCCCGCAAACGCCGAGGCCGCCAAGGCCTAATCGACCTAAGGGATTGAACGTCACATCTATATGACTCGGAAAGGCCGGGTCCGCAACTGCGCGGGCTCGGCCTTTTTCCATGCAAAAGCTAGTGTGTCCGGGTGTTCTCGCAGATGTTTTGCGTGGATAGGGGCGTGCGATGTACCATATAGACATATATGTGTGCATATGAAAGGGGCCCCGTGGCCAAGACGGTATATTCCGATAACCAAAACAACGTCGATGCCCTGGCTGAGCGTCTGAGCAGCCAGACGTCGCTTTCTGCCGAGCGTGCCAAGCTGGTTGCCTACGACCTGCTCTGCCGCAAGGCGCTCAAGATCAAGTCGAGCGCGCTGGCACAGATTTTCCGTTCCGTCGATAAGGAATGTGACACCAAGGCGATGCGCGATGAACTTATCGCGGCAAAGATCGTTACCAAGATCGAGGGCAGCGGCGTTAACGGGCGCCCAGCGTTCTATACCATTAATGCCGAGATTCGCGATGTCCAGGAGCAGCCTGCCGAGGCTGCCGAAGAGGCCGTCGAGGAAGTTGTCGAGGCGCCTGTTGCGGTGGAAACGGCTCCGCGCGAGAACGTCGACACCGATGAGCTGCTTGACGAGAGCGTCGTTCGCGCCTTTACGGCCAAGGCGGGCCGCGGCGGTTTTGGCGGGGGCGGCAAGCGCGATGCGCAGCGCCGTGCCCAGCAGGAGCGCTTCCGTCGCGCTGTGGCTCAAAAGGATGCGACGGATGTCGAGCCCGTCGAGGATGAGGCTGTTACCGAGCCGCAGTGCGCCGCTGAGGTCCAGGAGCCCAAGCGTCGCCGCGGTGCTCACTTTAAGACCGAGCAGGGAGGTGTTGTGTGCGACGTTCAGGAGTCCGTCGAGGCTGCTGGTGCACCCGAGGAGCCCGTCAAGAAGGCTCCGGGTTCATGCCGTCCCGGACGCGGCTTTATGGGTCGTGCGTATCCCGCAAGGCGTCAAGAAAAGACCGACCAGGCTCCCGCTGCACCAGCGGAGAAGGCTGAGAAGGCTGCCGAGCCGATGGTCCGTGAGCAGAAGCCTGTTGAGCCGCGGCCTGCGGGCGATGTCGAGCCCCGAGGCCAGCAGTCTGCGGGCGAGAAAGCGGGGGAGAGCGCTTCGAGCAAGCCTCGCCGTCGTCGTCACCGTGGCGGCCGTGGCTCAAATACCGAATCCGTGGCCGAGCAGGCAGCGGGGCAAAACAAGGATGCGAAGGCTGAGATCCCGGCGGAGCAGCCCAAGCGCCAGCCAGTAAAGGGGGGCAAGCCTGAGCGTTCGCAAAAGGGCTCGTCCGCGCCAAAGCAAGAGCGCAATACTCGGACAGATTCCAAGTGCAAATCCCAGACGCAGCCCAAACCGACTGCAAACGATGCGACCGCCCAGCAGCCTGAGTCGACCGCTCATGGCGAGGTTTCGGCGTTTGCTCTGGCCCGTGTCCTGGGCAGGCAGCTGCTCAAGGTCGTTCCCACACCTGCTGCACTCTCCAAGATTAAGGAGCAACAGACTCAAATCGTTAAGGTTGAGGGCAAGGACGGCAAAAAGGTTTCGCAGCGCACTCAGCACAACGAGATGTCCAACCGCAAGATTGCCGAGGAGATTGCGATCATCCAGGCTTGGATTGAGCAGAATCGCGGTGCCGACACGCCGGTCGCTTCGCGTCGCCAGCGCGCCTACCAGATTTTTAACGATGAGAAGGCCTTTGACGGTAAACACGGCGAGCGCTTGATTCGGCGTATGACCGAAAAGGGCATCAGCATGCAGGCGATTAAGGTCGCCCCCAACCGCCCCGTGCACTTTACGGGCTTCTTTACGCTGGGCGCCGACAAGCCGTTCATTATGGTCGAGAACCTGGACACCTATGACGAGATCGTCAAGCTCCTGCGCGGCCGCAAGCACGCTAAGCTCTTTGGCACCAAGGTGGGTGGCGTGATCTTTGGCGGTGGCTGCAAGGCGAGCGTCTCGCACGCACTGGATGATTATCTGGCCGAGATCGGCTATCGCTTTAACTATGTCTACTACGTGGGCGACATCGATCGAGAGGGCGCGCGCATCGTCGAGCAGGCCCGCAATGCCAATGTGGTTGAGATTCGCCTGCATGCCGGCATGTATCGTGCCATGCTCGCCGAGCACAAGCGTCGCGTGAAAGCTGGCGGCGAGTGCGAGCCTGCGGCTGCCAATCAGGGTGTGCCGCAGAATTTGGCGGCGACAATCAAAGATCTGCCTATGGTCACGCGCGTGCAGTTCCGCAATGTGCTGCGCGAGGGCGGTCGCATTCCGCAGGAGATTCTGATGACCGCCGACTATCGGGATGGCGACTCGGGAAGCTTCGACCGCATGCTGAACAATTAGTTCCGTCGGCCCCGGGAGAGCGGGGACACCGGCTTAGGTTTCCTGCTCTACAGTCCTGCGCAAGACGAAGGCCACATTAAGTGGCCTTCTTTGCGTGCGGAACTCGCGATAAACCTAAGCCGGTGTCCCCGCTCTCCCGGGGCCTGTGGCTACTTGGTTGTTATATGCGGCTCGCTTTTCGGAACTGGGCTGATATTTCTTGATGTAAGGCGCTCATGGCTGATATGGGACGGAGGGATTCCGCGTCCGCCTTCCGGCGGCCGCGCCCCGCTGCGTCGCCCCGCTCCTTGCGTGCTGCGCTGGAAAACGCTTCGCGTTTCCTCAGCTCCGCACCCTTGCGGGTTCGGATCCCTCCGCATGCCCACAAGAAAGCGCCCCGGGCTGATGAAAGCCCGGGGCGCTCAGTTGCCTTGGCTGGGACGGAGGGATTCGAACCCCCAACAGCCGGCACCAAAAACCGGAGTTCTACCGTTGAACTACGTCCCAATGTGTGGTGCTGCCCAAAAGCAGCTCGTCTAGTTTACCTAATCTGCGAGGGCATCGCAAACGCCATCGAGCAGGCGTACGGCGAGTGTCTGGGCATCGCTTGCGGTGAAGGTTCCGTTGTAGCGCGTCATGCCCGTGAGCTCAATGCGGATACGTGCAGGCTTTTGTTGCGCGGCGATATTGGCAGTGCGGATGCGCTGCGCCAGGTTGTGACATTCGGCAAGGGCGATCGTGGCGCGCGGGGCTGCATCTGCGGGCAGCTCATCGCTTGCGATTTCGAGTACCAGATCCACGTCGGTCGGAACCTCGGAATCGCAAAGCATCATGCCGCTGTTGTCGGTCGTCGCCGTGGCGATGTTCCACATGCGCGATGCAACGCTGCGTGCGATGGGGTCCTCACCGATAACGGCAATCTGGAAGCGCTCGAGCACGTTGGCGGCGCGGGCAAAGCCGATGCGCGACTCGGCCTCGGTAACCGAGGGTTTGCCCTCCCACACGTGATGCAGACGGTTGATATAGGCGTAGGTATCCTGGAATGCCATGCCGTCGGCAAACAGGCCGACATTTTCTTGGAACTGCTGCAAGGCCGCCTCGGTGTGCGGGCCAAAGTAGCCGTCGTCCTCACCGCAGGCAAAACCCAAAACGTTGAGTGCCCTCTGCAGGGCCCGAACGTCGGCACCATGGAAATTGGGCATGCGCAGATAAAGCGTGCGGTCGCCCAGCTTATACGAGGCGTCTACCAGGGCGCTCCAACAGGGAATATCGACGGCGTAGCCAGCGGCAAGGCCGCTGTCGAGCCTAAAGGTGCCAACAGCCTGCTCGGTGGTGGTGCCAAAGCGCTTGTCGGCGACCTCGGCGTCATCGATTGTATAGCCGAGCTGCAGAAGGCGGGACTGGACGTCCTCGACGGCTGCTCCCTGCATGCCCGTTGTGATAGGTTCCATGAACGAACCCCTTTCGGCGTACCATTCGTACTATTTGAGCGTGTGTCGGATAGACAACGCAAAGGGTTGCATAAACATGCACTCAACAGTGTAGCAAGTTGTACCCAAATGCGCTGCTGACAGGTTTTATAACCCCCGCTAGTTAAGGCGCTCCACAAAGAAATCTGCCATGGAGTCGAACAGCTCGCGTGCATGCGGGTCGAGCTCGACACCTTCGATAGCGGCCTTGGCCTTGGCAGTCAGGTTGAGTGCGTAAGTGTGGGCGAAATCGACAGAGCCGGTCTGCTGGAAGATCTCCACGGCGCGTGCGAGTTGCACGGGGTCCTCGGTGCCCGAGGAAAGGATTGCCTCGACTTCGTCGTGATAACGCTCGTCTGACAGGGCATGCACGGCGACGAGCGTGCGCTTGCCCTCTGTGATATCGGTGCGGAAGTCCTTGTTGGCGGCCTCCTTGGTGCCAATAAGGTTGAGCAGATCATCTTGGATCTGAAAGGCAAGGCCCGTGTGCAGGCCAAAGGCACGCAGCGCCTCAATCTGGTCTTCGCTGCCGCCACCGATAATGGCTCCGGCGGCAAGTGGCGTGGCTCCGCTGTAGTACGCGGTCTTGTGCGTCGCCATGTCCAGATAATCGTCGACCGAGATGTCAAAGCGCCCATCGCGGACCCAGCCCAGGTCGAGCGCCTGACCCTCGATGGTGCGAACGATCATCTCGGTGAGCTCGTGGAGCACGCGGAGCTTCACGTCTGCCTCGAGCGTGGGGTCGTCGAGAACCGTCTTGGTAACCATGGTGAGCGCTAGGTCGCCGCAGTTGATGGCAAGTCCCGTACCCTCGGTAAGGTGCATACAGGGCTTGCCGCGGCGCAGCTGGCCGTTGTCGGCGATGTCGTCATGGATAAGCGCTCCCGACTGAAAGTGCTCGATGGCCGCCGCCGCGCTTCGGGCGCTCTCAAAGCTGCCGCCTACCGCGGTGGCGGCGAGCATGCAGATGAGCGGGCGGTGGCGCTTGCCGGCATTGGCCGTAAATGCCGAGAGCGGGCCATACAGGTAGCGCTCGATATCGGCAGAGGTCGCCTGTCCGTCAAAGAACGTGGCCAGATAGTCGTTAATCTGGTCAAAATGCTGGGCTAAAAAGCTGGTAAACGGACTGGACACGGGTTCTCGCATTCTTTCTTAGGTTGCATCGTTGCGTTATGCAGACAACATATTGCCACATTAGGGCATCGAGCGCGGCGGTTGAAGACGATTGAGCCATGTTGTCGCAAATGCGGCAAGAGGCGCGGCTAGATAAGTCCAAAGTGCTCGAGCGCGGTGACGACGCCGTCGTGGTCGAAGCTGTCGGTGACGTAGTCGGCCTTTTCCTTGAGGAAGTCCGGCGCGTTGCCCATGGCGACGCCAACATCGACCGCCTCCATGAGGGCGATGTCGTTGCTTGCGTCGCCGATGCCGTACGCAGTGCCGTGATCTGGCCCCAGGGCGTCAAGCACGGCCTTGATTCCGGCCCGCTTGGTGCACTCGCGAGGCGAGATTTCCGTGACCTCGAGTTCGAGCTCGTTGAGGCAGAGCAGAGGCCCAAGCTCTTCATCTTGGGCGATGCGGTTGGCGAGCGGTGTGGACATAAGAATTTTAATGCCGGTGTCGAGCGTCTTGATGCCGTCGATGATGGTGATGCCGCTGGCGGAGGTCAAAGACGACGGGTACTTAAGTCCAAGGTTGTCGCCGCTCAGCTTAATGATCTCGCTCAAAAAGAAGCAATAGGCAAAATAGGCCACGAGTGCCTCGAAGCAGCAGCGCGCCGGTTGCTTTTGGGCAAGGCCGATGGGCAGCGCTACGGCAAAAGCAGTGGGAGGCGTTTAAAGACCGTCCACGAGCCGCGCTGGATGATAGCCCAAAAACATACCAAGGGGTTCCGTATACGGCGAGGTCGCCGACGATGTCCGCAGACGTTGCGAGGGCGGAGACGCCGACCATAAGGCCCGATATGGAAAACAGCATGGCGGGCGCGAACATTGCCCCGCCAAAGCGTTGGATTTTCTGCAGCATAATATGCCTTCCGGATGCAACATGCTGTGCGAGCAAGAACGTTTAAACAATGAACTCATTGTAGAGGACTGGCTGCTTGCCGCATTGACGGTTTTGATTCGGTCCGATTTGGGTGCCGGGGGAACCGTCGACGGTAAATAATCCGTGCTTTGCCGATAGACGGTTTAAACAACCCCAAGAAATGCTATCGTGCCTAGCCATACATATTCATTAGAGGTGAAGCCATGCCAAAAGCGATTTACGAAGGAATCTACCGCGAGATCCGTTCGCGCATCATTAACGGGACCTATGCGTTCCAGGAGATGCTGCCAACCGAAGCCGAGCTGACCGCAGAGTTCGACTGCACGCGCAATACCGTCCGCCGCGCCTTGAGCATGCTGGCCGACGAGATGTTTGTGCAGCCCATACACGGCAAGGGCGTGCGCGTTATTTGGCTCAAGGGCGAAACCGACATGCTGGGCGCACTCGAGGAAGTCGAGTCGTTTGGCGAATTTGCAAAGCGCAGCAATGCCGTTGCATCGACGGACGTTAAGTCCTTTGAACATCTGGTCTGCACCGAGCAGCTCTCTCGTCGCCTGGGCTTTAAGGTGGGCGAGGAGCTGATTCGCGTAGTGCGTGTCCGAAGCCTCAACGGCAGCGCGCGCCAAGTGGACCATGGCTACTTTTTGGAGTCGATCGCCAAGGGTCTGACTCCCGAGATCGCGGCAGAATCTATCTACGACTATCTGGAGCACAAGCGCGGCATCAAAGTGATGGCGAGTCGCCGTACGGTGAGTGTCGAGCTCGCCAACGATGAAGACTGCAGCTATCTTGACCTCGGCAAATACAACTGCGTTGCCGTCATGGAGAGTCAGTCGTACACATCGGATGGCATCTTGTTCGAGGTGACGCATGCTCGCACACACCCCGAGATCTTCCATTACCGCGTCAATTCCAAACGATAGGTAACAGACGCATAAGCTTGCGTTTCGATATGAAGCGCCCCGTGCTGTCGATGGGATATCGGCCGCACGGGGCGCTTTAATTGTTTAGACAATATTTGTCAAGTACGAATGTATCAAGAACCGTTCACCGAAGTTTTTCTACCGCTCTATTAATACTTGTTCAGACAACTAGGCAAACAGCGGATTGCACAAATCAGAAAAAGGGGCAAAGTCCCCGAACCAATCTCCGAAGGCGGCGGCAAAAGGCGCCGCCACGGTCTTTGGCCTGGGTCTCGTGGGCTGCGGTGGCTCCGCCGGCTCCGGCTCCTCTGCTTCTGGTGACGCTGCCGAGGTCTACTTCCTCCAATTCAAGCCCGAGGTCGACAAGGAGTGGAAGGAGATCGCCAAGGCGTACAAGGAGGAGAAGGGCGTCGAGGTCAAGATCGTGACCGCCGCCTCCAACACCTACGAGGAGAAGCTCAAGTCCGAGATGTCCAAGAGCTCCGCTCCGACCCTGTTCCAGGTCAACGGGCCCACCGGTCTTAAGAACTGAAAGGACTACTGCGCCGACCTGTCCGATACCAAGGTCCGCGGTGAGCTCGTCGACGACTCCCTGGCTCTGCAGTCCGACGGCAAGGATCTAGGTATCGACTGGGTCCAGGAGAGCTACGGCATCATCTACAACAAGCAGCTCCTCGAGAAGGCTGGCTACAAGGCCGAGGACATCAACTCCTTCGACAAGCTGAAGGCTTGCGCCGATGACATTCAGGCCCGCAAGGACGAGCTTGGCGTTGACGGTGCCTTCACTTCCGCCGGCATGGATGACTCCTCCAGCTGGCGCTACACCACCCACCTCGCCAACCTCCCGCTCTACTACGAGTTCGAGAAGGAGCACAACCAGGAGGATGACGAGATTAAGGGCGAGTATCTCGACAACTTTAAGCAGATCTTCGACCTGTACATCACCGACTCCACCTGCGATCCTTCGCAGCTTGCCTCCAAGACCGGCGACGACGCCACCAACGAGTTCGCAACCGGCAAGGCCGTCTTCTATCCTTCTTGTTGTGGGGTCGGCCTGCCGATGGGTGTGCAGTCCGCCTCCGATGTTCTGATTCGATACAGCTATTGTATACATGTTGTTTAAACATGTATAGGCAAGAAAAATAAGTTGGTCGATTTTCGGCGAATGGTTACATGCCATGAAAAAGCCCCGGTCTCACATCGTGAGATCGGGGCAAGAACGGTATGTAGGTTTTTGCTACTCGGCGTCGGCGAAGCCGTTGGGGTTGTGGCTCTGCCAGTTCCAGCTATCGCGGCACATGTCCGCGATGTCGTACCGGGCCTTCCAGCCCATCATGCGCTCGGCCTTGGAGGCATCACACCAGTTGGCGGCGATATCGCCGGCGCGGCGCTCGCGAATCACATAGGGCAGCTCCTTGCCGCAGGCCTTGGAGAAGGCTGCGACAACCTCGAGCACCGAGGTGCCGGTGCCGGTGCCCAGGTTGAAGATCTCGACGCCGGTCTTGCCGTTCATCCAGTTGAGAGCGGCCACATGGCCCGATGCCAGGTCACACACGTGGATGTAGTCGCGCACACCGGTGCCGTCGGGGGTGGGGTAGTCGTTGCCAAAGACCTGAACGGCCTCGAGCTTGCCCACGGCAACCTGCGCGACATAAGGCACCAGGTTGTTGGGGATGCCCTTGGGGTCCTCGCCGATCAGGCCCGACGGATGGGCGCCGATGGGGTTGAAGTAGCGGAGCAGCACAACGTCCCACTCGGGATCGGCGGTGTGAACGTCCATAAGGATCTGCTCAATCATCCACTTGGTCCAGCCATAGGGGTTGGTCGCAGGCTTCTTGGGGTCTTCCTCGGTGACGGGCGGGTTATCCGGATCGCCGTAGACGGTCGAGGAGCTCGAGAAGATGATGGACTTGCAGCCATGGTTGCGCATAACGTCGACGAGCACCAGGGTGTTCTCGATGTTGTTGTGGTAGTACTCGACGGGCTTGCTCACCGATTCGCCGACGGCCTTAAAGCCGGCGAAGTGGATGACGCGGTCGATCTGATGGGTATCGAAGATCTTGTTCATGGCATCGCGGTCGAGCACGTTGGCCTCGTAGAAGGTGAGGTTCTTGGCGGCCTTGTCGCCCACGATGGTCTTGACACGGTCGACGGCGACGGCGCTGGAGTTGGAGAGGTCGTCGACGATGACGACCTGGTAGCCACCCTCGAGCAGCTGAACGACGGTGTGCGAGCCGATAAAGCCGGCGCCACCGGTTACGAGGACGCAGGTGTCTTTGGGGTCGAGTGCTTTGGACATGTAGTCTCCTATCGAATCAGGAACACTTCCTGAGGGAGTATAGCGCAGGCAGGGGCACCCAAAACGTGCAGGGCAGGAAAAGCAGACGAACATGCTAACGTACTCATGGAAATGTTTGGCGTGGGCATAACCTTGACTTTGACGTTTGCATACGAGCCGCCGACCATGGGGTTTGCTGCCGTTCGTGGAAATCGTTGGGACGCGTCGGATGTACGCTAATATGTATGAGTTGAGCGACATATAAATAAACATGTAACGGAGTAGATATGTCACCAAACAGCGATTCCATCCTTTCCCAGGAGCTTTCGCGTCGCACTGCCCTCAAGGCCTTGTTCGGCGCCGCTTCTGCAGCCGTTCTTTTTGGTCTGCCCGCTCGCGCCCATGCTGCGGAGGCCACCAAGGAAACCACCGACAAGCTCAATGCGGCCCAGGCTCAGCTTGACGAGGTCCAGGCCCAGCTCGACAGCATCGCAAATGAATACGCGGCGCTGGCCAACAAGAACGCCCAGACCCTCAACGATATCGAGAGCGTACAGGGCCAGATTGACAGCACGCAGGCGCAGATTGACGAAAAGAAGGCCGAGCTCAAAAAGAAGCGCGGCGATCTTTCCGATCGCGTTTCCGCCAGCTATAAGTCGGGCGGCACCAACGTCCTGTCGCTGCTGCTCACCTCGGGCTCGTTTGAGGAGCTCGTCGCCAATGCGCACTATGTTGAGAAGATCAACAAGAGCGACCGCGACGCCATCGAGGATATCCAGACCATCCAGAAAGAGCTCGATACGCAGAAGTCCGAGCTCGAGTCGCAAAAAGCCGACTTAGAGAAGCTCAAGGACCAGCAGACTGCCCAGATGCAGGACATGCAGGCCAAGCAGCAAGAGGTCCAGACGGTTCTGAACGGCCTCTCCGACGACGTCAAGGAGCTCATGGCTCAGCGCGATTCCGAGATTCTCGCTGCCGCCCAGGCTGAGGAGGCTGCCAAGAAGGCCGCCGCTGCTGCAGCTGCCGCAAACAAGAACAATTCCTACTCGGGTGGTTCAAACTCGGGTGGCGGATCGTATGCGCCCGGAAATCCGCAACAGAATGCCGGCTCGGGCAAGCAGCAGGCTGTCGTCAACGCATGCTACTCCACGCCTTCGCCTGGCCTAAACTGGTGCGCCGCCTGGGTCACCAACGTCTTCCGCAACGCCGGCGTGGGCTACTTTGGCGGCAACGCGTGCGACATGTTTAACGCCTGGTGCTACAGCTCCGATCGTTCGGCGCTGCAGGTGGGCATGATCGTGGCCGACTCGTCGCACAGTGGTACCGGTATGCCGGGTCTGCTGTACGGACATGTGGGCATCTATGTTGGCGGCGGCATCGTTATGAGCAACGAAGGCGCCATCACGTCGAGGTCGCTTGACTCGTTCATTAGCTTTTACGGTACTGGCTCTGGCGTGCGCTGGGGCTGGCTCGGCGGTATCGCGCTGTCGTAGCTGCGGCTTGGTCTGGGACTGCGGGCGAGGCATAAGGTTGCCTGCTCGGGCAG
The DNA here is from genome assembly GCF_052066095.1 of Collinsella sp. HCP28S3_B9. Taxonomy (NCBI): domain Bacteria; kingdom Bacillati; phylum Actinomycetota; class Coriobacteriia; order Coriobacteriales; family Coriobacteriaceae; genus Collinsella; species Collinsella sp. HCP28S3_B9. The sequence goes on along the minus strand of NZ_JBQHST010000018.1, from coordinate 22,692 downwards.
TCCTGCGCAAGACGAAGGCCACATTAAGTGGCCTTCTTTGCGTGCGGAACTCGCGATCAACCTTATGCCTCGCCCACAGTCCCGGACCTTCCGGGCTCAAGGCGCGACACACCGGACTGGTTGTCTGAATTAAAGAAAGTGAAGGCCCCTTTTGGGGCCTTCTTTTTATAAAAATTCGCCTACTCGGTGGACTTCGGGTTCTAGGTCTACGCCGAATTGGTCTTTGACGGTTGCTTGGATGTGGCGGATGAGTTCGTCGACGTCGGCGGCGGTGGCGTGGTCGGCGTTGACGATGAAGCCGCAGTGTTTTTCGCTCACCTGGGCGCCGCCGACGGCATGGCCGCGTAGGCCGGCATCCATGATGAGTTTACCGGCAAAGTGGCCCTCGGGGCGCTTGAAAGTGGAGCCGGCACTCGGCATGTCGAGCGGCTGCTTGTCCTCGCGGCGTTGGCGGTAGTCGTCCATGTCGGCCTTGATCATCGCGGCGTTGCCCGGGGCGAGATTGAAGGTGGCCGAAAGCACGATGAAGCCGTCGTCGGCGATGCGGCTCTTGCGATAGCCCAGATTGAGCTCGTCGACATCGAACTCGATGATGCTGCCGCTACCGCGGGTGCCGTCGTCGAGCATGCGGGCGGGCTTGTAGACGCGTACAGACTCCAGCACATCGGCCATGCAGGCACCGTAGGCGCCGGCGTTCATGTAGCAGGCGCCGCCGACCGATCCGGGGATGCCCGAGATGGGCTCCATGCCGGTGAGACCGGCCTCGGCTGCCGCGGCCGCAACATCCGAAAGCAGCGCACCGGCTGCTGCCGTAACGTGCGTGCCGTCGACGGTAATGTCGGAGAGGCCCTCGCCTAGCGCTACGACGACGCCGCGTATGCCCTTGTCGCCGACGAGTAGGTCGGAGCCGTTGCCCACGACGGTGAGTGGCAGATCGCAGCGATAGCAGGTATCGAGCGTGGCGACGAGGCCCTGCTCGGTGTCGGGCGTGACAAAGACGTCGGCCGGGCCGCCAATCTTAAACGTGGTGTGCTCGCGCATGGGCTCGCTCATCAACACGTTGTCCTCGCCGGCAACGCCAGCGAGCGCGCACAGCAGGTCCTCGTTAAAAAAGTCGTTCTCGTGCATCCGAATATCCGCCTTTTGGTGGTCGTTGTCATCAATCGATTGCAATATACCCCACCTGGACGTATTTGGTGCGCTGGCGGCGATAAAACAGCCGTCTACCGGATTGGTAAAGTGTTTATCATCGAGGTAGAGGGGCAGTCGCTATACTTTCAAGAGATTGCGCGTAAACCCGGAAGGAGCGAAATGGCCAACAAAGTCACCCTCAAGCAGATCGCCCAGGAGGTGGGGCTTTCCCCCTCGTCGGTCTCGCTTGTTCTCAACAATCGGCCTTGTCGCATCTCGGAAGAAAACCGCAAGCTCATCAAGGAGGTCGCGGCGCGCAACCACTATGTTCCCAACCAGATTGCGCGCAGCCTGGTCATGCGCGAGTCACGCACCCTGGGTCTTATCGTCCCCAACATCGAGAGCCGATTTTTTGCCTCACTTGCCGGAAGCTTGGAAAAGCGCTGCCGCGAGGACGGCTATGCGCTCTTTATTACCAGCTCGGGCGGAAGCGCCGACGATGACTTGGAACTGCTGCGCCAGCTGGTGACGCGCGGCGTCGATGGTGTCTTCCTGGTGGTAGGCGACGAGTTCTCGGACGACCGTGCCCTGCGCGAAGAGGTCAGCCATCTACCCATCCCTGCCGTGATGGTCGACCGCGCCATTGAGGGGCTCGAGTGCGACAAGGTGATGTTCGACCACGAGATGGGTGGCTATATGGCTACCCGCTATCTGATCGAGCAGGGCCACCGTCGCATTGCCTGCTTGGTTAATGCGCGTCGTTCCAATACGGGTCGCAAGCGACTTGCCGGCTATGAGCGCGCGCTGCGCGAGGTTGGCCTGCCTATCGAGGCGCGTTTGGAGTTTGAGAGCGAGTACTACATTCCGAGCGCCTACGAGGCCTCGGAGGCGGTGCTCGCAACCGACGCCACTGCCGTATTCGCAAGCTCGGACAACATTGCCCTCGGTTTGCTCAAGCGTTTGCACGAGATGGGGAAGAGCATTCCGGGCGATATTTCGGTGGTGAGCTATGACAACTCGGCGGCCGACGTTCTCTTTGAGCCGGCGCTGACCGCCATTGAGCAGGATCCTGGTGTCCTCGCTGAACATGCTTTTGGCTGCATGTCCAAGCGTCTTGCCGGTAGGGGCGGTAGGCGTGCCGAAGAGGTCGTCCTGGAGCCGGCGCTTATCGTTAAGGGCAGCGTGCTCGAGCTTACTAAACATAACTAAACACGTTTATCAATTTGCAGAGACCGAATGTGGAGCACCTGTGGCAGACAATGCCGCAGGTGGATGTCGCGTTTTGTTGATCGATGTGATTAATAAGGGTGATAAAACGTTTTTTCACCAGGATAAAACGTTTTAGCAAATATACTAGTCCCAACGAATGGTTGCCGTATTGGAGGGCGACCGCACAGCGGAGGGACATAAACAATGGCTAAAACACTGGGGACGCCGTGGCAAAAGCTGGGCCACGAGGTGCCGGCTTCCGAGCTCGAGGGCGTCGACCTGTATTGGCGTGCATCGAATTATCTGTCCGTCGGTCAGATCTACCTTCGCTCTAACCCGCTCATGCGCCCCGACTTTGTCGATGAGAAAACCGGCGAGGTGCGTGACTTTGGTCGCCCGGACGTTAAGCACCGCCTGGTCGGTCACTGGGGCACCACGCCCGGCATCAACTTCCTGTTCGGTCATGTCAACCGCCTCATCGCCGATCACAACCAGAACGCGATCTTCTTGATGGGCCCGGGTCACGGTGGCCCCGCTGGCACCGCCCTGTCGTTGCTCGATGGTACCTACCGCGAGATTCGCCCCGACATTACCAATGACGAGGCCGGCCTGCAGAAGTTCTTCCGCCAGTTTTCCTACCCCGGCGGTATTCCGAGCCATTTTGCGCCCGAGACGCCTGGCTCCATCCACGAGGGCGGCGAGCTCGGCTACACGCTCAGCCACGCCTACGGTGCCGTCATGGATAACCCGAGCCTGCTGGCCGTGGCTGTGGTGGGCGACGGCGAGTCCGAGACCGGTCCGCTCGCGACCTCTTGGCAGTCTAACAAGCTCGTGAACCCGGCAACCGATGGTATCGTCCTGCCGATCCTGCACCTCAACGGCTACAAGATCGCCAACCCCACCATTCTTGCCCGCGTGTCCGACGAGGAGCTCACCAAGTTCTTTGAGGGCATGGGCTATAAGCCGCATTTCTTTGTCGCCGGCTTTGACGACGAGAGCCATGCGAGCATTCATGCGCGTTTCGCCGCCCTGTTCGAGCAGGTCTTCGATGAGATCTGCGACATCAAGGCCACCGCTATGGCTCAGGCCACTGCGGGCGAGACCGTGGTCCGTCCGGCCTATCCCATGATCGTGTTCCGTACGCCCAAGGGTTGGACCTGCCCCAAGCAGATTGATGGCAAGAAGACCGAGGACTCCTGGCGCGCCCATCAGGTGCCGCTCGCGAGTGCCAAGGACACCCACGAGCACTTCCGCGTGCTGCGCGAGTGGCTGCGCTCCTACAAGCCCGAGGAGCTCTTTACGCCCGAAGGCCAGGTGCGCCCCGAGGTGACGGCCTTTATGCCGACCGGCGAGCTGCGTATCGGCGCCAATCCCAACGCGAACGGCGGCAAGGTACGCCGCGAGCTCGAGCTTCCCGATATTCACGCTCACGAGATCCCCGTCGCAAGTAAGGGCCACGGCTGGGGCTCCACCGAGGCCGCCCGCGTCTTTGGTGAGTACACTGCCGATGTCCTGGCCAAGAACATGGATGATTTTCGCATCTTCGGTCCCGACGAGACCGCGTCCAACCGCCTGCAGGCTGCCTATAAGGTGACCAAGAAGCAGTGGGATGCCGGTTTCTACGAGGACGATGCCAACGACGAGCTGCTGGCCGGTTCCGGTAAGGTTGTCGAGCAGCTGTCCGAGCACCAGTGCGAGGGCTTCCTCGAGGCCTACGTGCTCACCGGCCGCTCCGGTGTGTGGAGCTCCTACGAGAGCTTTGTCCACGTGGTCGATTCCATGGTCAACCAGCACTGCAAATGGCTCGAAGCAACCAAGCGCGAGATTCCGTGGCGCGCTCCTATCAGCGGCCTCAACATTTTGCTGTCGAGCCATGTCTGGCGCCAGGACCACAACGGCTTTTCGCACCAGGACCCCGGCTTTATCGACCTGCTGCTCAACAAGGCCAACGACACGCATGTCGTGAATGCTTATTATCCGGCCGATGCCAATATGGCCCTTGCTGTGGCCGAGCGCGTCTACCAGTCCACCGACTGCGTCAATGCCATCTTCTGTGGCAAGCAGCCCGCCCCCACCTTCCAGACGGTCGACGAGGCCAAGTCTGAGCTCGCCGAGGGCGTAGCGACCTGGGAGTGGGCATCGACTGCCGACTCGCTCGCCGAGGCCGACGTCGTGGTCGCTACTTGCGGTGACGTGCCGACGCTCGAGGCACTGGCCGCAACCGATATGCTGCGCGGGCTGGGCATCAAGGTCTGGTTTGTCAACGTGGTCGATCTGCTCAAGATCCAGAACGTCTGCGAGAACGACCAAGCCATCAGCGATGAGCGCTGGGCTGAGCTGTTTGGCCGCGGCGAGAAGCCCGTGCTCTTCGCATTCCACGCTTATGCCGGCACGATTCGCCGCCTGATCTGGAACCGCCCCGGCCACGATGCCTTCCGCGTCCACGGCTACGAGGAGAAGGGCTCCACGACCACGCCGTTTGACATGCTGCGCCTGAACAACATGGACCGCTGGGCCCTGGCCGCCGACGTGCTGCGCATGGTTGACGCCGATAAGTTTGCCGAGCAGATTGATGAGTGGGAGGCCTTCCGCACCGAGGCCTTTGAGTTCGCGTGCGACGAGGGCTTCGATCACCCGGCCTTTACCGACTGGGTCTGGCCCGACGCCGCAGCCGCAACCGCTGCCGACGGCGTACTCTCCGCAACGCAGCTAACTGCTGGCGACAACGAATAGCATCCGGGACGGTCTCGCGCTGGGGCCTGCTCCGGGCGGGTTGCCTTGCTCCGGGAAGTGGGCTTCGCGAACTTCTCAGAGGAAGGCACCCGCCCGGAGGCGGCCCTCTCGACCGTTTCGATATGCGGGGGCTGATTCTTTTTTATGTAATGGGGACCTTGCTTATGCTGCCTTAGAAGCCGTGCATCTAACTATGGTTAGCCAAAATTACATTGCCGGGGCCGGGGAGGCATGCTTTGTTTTGAGAAGTTCGCGGAGCCCACTTCCAAAACCAAGCACCCCGGCCCCGCCCTCGTCCTCGTCCGTGAACTTTTCCGCTGGGCGAGCGGGACCGCGGGCAATCCACCCCTATGTTTCCAAATGAATACGCTGTGAGCCGAGGGGGACGGTTCTCCCCGCAAGCACTCTAGTATGCTAAAGTACCCAGAAGACCGGCGGAGCTATGCCGGTCTTCTGTTCTATAAGAAACACAGCATGAGGAGGCTCACCAGATGACGGCCACACCGTGGGGATTCCGGGACATATTGCCCGAGGAGGCTCAGGCACGCGAGGAGATCGCGTATACGGTGAAGGGCTGCTTCAGGGAGCATCATTACCTTCCGGTCGAGACGCCGCTGCTCGAGGACAAGGGTTCGCTCGAGGAGGGCGGCCGCATTGCGGACACGCCGTTTAAGCTCTTTGATGACGACGGCCGCCTGCTGGTGGTCCGTCCCGACAACACGCTGCCGATCGTGCGCCTGGTTTCGACCCGCATGCGTGCGGCCGATCTGCCCCTGCGCCTTCGCTACGAGGCGCCGGTGGTTCGCGAGTGCCAGCGCAATGCCGGTGGCTCGCGTCAGTTTACGCAGCTGGGCTTTGAGCTTATCGGTGCGGGCGATACCGCGGGCGATGTAGAGATTGTTTCGCTGGTGGCCGAGGCCGTGCGTAAGCTGGCGCTTCCCGATGCTCGTATTATCGCAGGTAGCGTGCGTCCTTTTAAGGAGCTGCTCGCGGCGTGCGAGGATCGCGAGCTGGCAGCCGAGGCCCTGCGCTGCGTGCATGCCAACGACTTTGTGGGCCTCGATGCCCGCGTGGCTGCCAGCACCGAGTCTGATGCCGTCAAGGCCGCCATTAGCGAGCTGCCGCGCCTGCACGGTGGTGCCGAGGTGCTCGACCGCGTGGACGCGCTGCTGGAGGCCGCCGGTATCGCCGCGCCGCCGACACGCGAGCTGCGTGCCCTGGTCGAGGGTTTGGCTCCCGAGGACGCCCAGGTGCTGTCGTTCGATTTCTCCATTATGAACTCTTTCGATTACTACACGGGCCTGGTCTTTAAGGCCTATGCCGGCGGCTTGCCCGATCCGGTCGGTTCGGGCGGACGCTACGACTCCATCTTTACCGGTGCATTTGGCGACGGCATCGAGGTGCCGGCTGCGGGCTTCGCCTTTTCGCTCGAGCGCCTGGAGGCCGCGCGTGCCTCGGCAGAGGACACCGCTTCCGACGGCGATCACGCCGCGGGCCGTGGCGCCGAGGGTCCGCTGCGCATTGCCGTGCCCAAGGGCTCGCTTAAGGCAGACACGCTCGACGTGCTCGAGGCCGCGGGCCTGGACGTCTCTGAGTTGCGTGACCCCGGCCGTCACCTGATTGTGCGCGGTCGCGACACGCGTGCCGGTGAGGGCACGGTCGGCGATATCGAGTTTGTTATCGTGCGACCCAGCGATGCGCCCGCCTTTGTGGGCTGCGGTGGCGCCGATTGCGGCATCTGCGGCTGGGATTCGCTCATCGAGGCCGACCTCAACCTGCTGCAGCTGGTCGATTTGGGCTACGGCTTGTGCACCTTTATCGAGGCAGAGCCCGCGTGGCGCGCCGGCCAGGCCGAGCGCAACTATGCCCGCCGCGGTTCGCTTCGCGTGGCAACCAAGTACCCGCGCATCGCGAGTGCCTGGTATGCCGAGCGCGGCGTGAACGCCGATATCGTTTCGCTGCACGGCAACATCGAGCTGGGCCCCATCGTCGGCATGACCGACCGCATCGTGGATATTACCGCCACGGGTGCCACGCTGCGCGACAACGATTTGGTCATCACCGGCCGCATTATGGACTGCACGGCGCGCTTCTTCGTCAACCCGGGTGCCGCTCGCTTAGATCCGCGCGTACGCAATCTGGCAGATCGCTTGGCGGCGGCCGTTAAGGACAAGCATTTTGAGCCCGTTGCGGGCTCGGCACAATAGCGCGAGCACGCACGGGCGCCCCAACGTCTGGGCTGCGGGCCGATGGGCGCCGCCGCCCGGCCTCTCGTTTTTCGAACACAACCTCGACCGATAGGGGATACCGATATGAAGACTATCAAGCTTGCTCCCGGTGAGCGTCTCGTTACCAACCAGCTCAACCGTAAGGGCGTGCTGCCGCAAAACATCGTCGACGCCGCTCGCGATATTGTGGCCAACGTGCGCGCCAACGGCGATGCCGCGGTGCGCGATTACTGTCAGCGTTTTGACGGTGTAGAGCTGCAGAACTTTCGTCTGCCGCAAGAGCAGATCGATGCCGCGCTCGAAGGCCTCGACCCGGCCTTTGTCGCGGCGCTCGAGAAGGCTGCGCGCCAGATTCGCGAGTTCCACCAGCGCGAGGTCGAGCAGAGCTGGTTTACCACGCGTGCAGATGGCACCATGCTCGGCGTTAAGGTGACCCCGCTTGCGGCGGCCGGCATCTACGTGCCGGGCGGTCGCGCGCAGTATCCCTCCACGGTGCTCATGAATGCCATTCCCGCCAAAGTCGCCGGCGTCGAGCGCGTGGTCATGGTGACCCCGCCGCAAAAAGATGGCCTGATCAGCCCCTACACGCTCGCCGCGGCAAAGCTCGGCGGCGTGGACGAAATCTATATGGTGGGCGGCGCTCAGGCCGTAGCCGCGCTGGCATACGGTACCGAGACCATTCCGCGCGTCGACAAAATCACCGGTCCGGGCAACGCCTTTGTTGCCGCGGCCAAGCAGATTGTCTCGGGCGACGTGGGTATCGATATGGTCGCCGGTCCCTCCGAGGTCTGCGTGCTGGCAGATGCCACGGCCAAGCCCATGGTGGTCGCGGCCGACCTGATGGCCCAGGCCGAGCACGATCCGCTAGCAGCCTGCTATCTGGTGACCTGCGACGAGCAGTTTGCGCGCGAGGTCGAGGCGGGTATCGACATTTTGGTGGCACAGTCCCCGCGTGCCGAGATCACGCGCGCCTCGCTCGACAACGAGGGCACCATCGTGGTGGCCGCCGATATGGCTGCTGCCGTCGAGGCGGTGAACACCGTGGCGCCCGAACACCTGGAGCTGCACTGCAAGGATGCGATGGGCCTGCTCGGCGGCATTCGCAACGCCGGCGCCATCTTTGTGGGCGCTTGGAGCTCCGAGCCGCTTGGCGATTATGTTGCCGGCCCCAACCACACGCTGCCGACCGGCGGCACGGCCATGTTCTCCAACCCGCTTTCGGTCGAAGAATTCGTCAAGCGCTCGAGCGTCATTTGCTATACGCCCGAGGGCCTGCTCTCGGACGCTCCCGCGACGCAGCGCCTGGCCGAGGCTGAGGGCCTGTGGGCACACGCGCTTTCGGCCGCGCTGCGCCGCCGCGTGCTGGAGCAGGGCGAGGGTGCCGTGAGTGCTGAGTCTCTGGTCGCGGCCGACCTGACCAAGGTCGCCTGGCCGGGCGACGCCGTGGCGACGGTCACCGAGGGTGTGGACCTAGCGGCTGCAAGTGCGGATGGCGCTGGCGCGACCGGCGAGGAGGCCTAAAATGGCCGAACTTACGCCCCGCATGAAGGAGCTCGTCCAGCCCTACTTGGCTGGCGTTGAGCCCTACGATCCCAACTTTACGCCCACGCGCATCAACCTTTCGGCCAACGAGAACACCTATCCCGTGCCGGCCGGCGTGCGCGAGGCGGTTGACGCCGCCCTGGCTGCCACGCCGCTCAACCGCTACCCCGACCCCATGTCGAATGACCTGCGCGACGAGCTTGCCGCTTGGCATGGTGTGGCGCGCGAGAATATCTGCGTGGGCAACGGCGGCGACGAGCTGCTCTATAACTATCTGCTGGCGTTTGGCGGCGCGGGGCGGACCCTGCTCAACTGCCCGCCGTGTTTTAGCGAGTATGCGTTCTTTGCGTCGCTCTGCCAGACCGAGGTGCGCGACGTGTGGCGCGACCCGGCGACCTTTGAGCTCGACCAGGCTGCCGTGCTCGCGGCGGCGCCCGAGTGCAACTTGGCCATTGTGACCTCGCCCAATAACCCCACGGGTGACGTGGCACCGCTCGACTTTGTCGCGGCCCTGTGCGATGCGTGCCCCGGCATGGTGATGGTCGACGAGGCCTACGTTGAGTTCGCCGACGCTTCGTTTGGCGCGGCCACCACAGCGCAGGGACTTATCGCCGAGCATCCCAACTTGGTGATCCTGCATACGCTGTCCAAGGCGTTTGGCGCCGCCGGCACGCGTCTGGGCTATGTGATTGCGGCGCCCGAGGTCATCGACGTGTTCGCGGCGATTCGCCAGATCTATTCGGTCAACGTGCTGAGCCAGGCGGCGGCGCTTGCCTGCGTGCGCGCCCGCGATGCGTATGCGCCCGTGGTGGCACAGGTCGCATCCGAGCGCGAGCGCGAACTGTGTGCCCTGCGCGCAATGGCTGCCGGGGGTCTGCCCGTGGAGGCATGGCCGAGTGCGGCGAACTTTGTGCTCGTGCGCACGCCGCATGCTACGCGCGTGCGTGAGCGCCTGCGCGACGAGTATTCGATTTTGGTGCGCGACTTTAGCTACGTGCCGGGGCTTGCGGACTGTCTGCGCATTACCGTGGGCACCCCGCAGGAAAACGATGAGGTGCTGGCTGCGTTTGCCGCGCTGGTGAAGGAGGAGATGTAGATGAGCCGTTATGCCGAGGTGACCCGCAAGACGGGGGAGACCGACATTGTTGTCAAACTCGACCTGGACGGATGCGGCGTGTGCGATATCTCGACGGGCGTACCGTTTTTCGACCACATGCTCAACGCCTTTGGCCGCCATGGCCTGTTTGATTTGACGGTGCATGCAGTAGGCGACGTGGAGGTCGACGCGCACCATACCGTCGAGGACACGGGCATTGTGCTGGGTGAGGCGTTTTGCCAAGCGCTGGGCGACAAGGCGGGTATTACGCGCTTTGCAGACGCGGCGATTGCCATGGACGAGACGCTCGTGATGGCCGCCGTGGACATTTCGGGTCGAGGCCAGGCCTACTGCGAGCTGCCCGTGCCGACCGAACGTGTGGGCAGCTTCGATACCGAGCTGGCCGTCGAGTTCTTCTATGCCTTTGCGCGCGATGCCAAGCTCACGCTGCACGTGCGCGAGCTCGCAGGCGGCAACTCGCATCACATTATCGAGGCCGCCTTTAAGGCCGTGGGCCGCACGATGCGCCACGCCTGCGAGCTCGATCCCCGCGTGCAGGGCATCCCCAGCACCAAGGGCTCGCTGTAACCTGCCAAAAAGGGACAGGTTTATTTTGGCAGGTTTTATCTGCGGAAATGCTGTCTCATACGGTGGGTGAACGTTTAACCGACCAAAATAAACCTGTCCCTTTTTGGCAGGTTTTGAATGGGAAAAAGGAGGGTCGCGTGGGCGAACCGAAGATCGTGGTGGTCGACTACCACAAGGGCAACTTGTCGAGCGTCGTGCGCGGGCTTGTGCGCGCCGGTGCCGCCGCCTGCACGTCGGACGATCCGGAGCAGATCCGCCGCGCCGACGGCCTGGTCATCCCGGGCGTGGGTGCGTTCTATGACGCGATCGCCTTTATGCGCCAGAGCGGCGAGGCGGACGCGGTGCTCGACGCCGTTGCCGCCGGAACTCCGCTGCTCGGCATCTGCCTGGGCCTTCAGCTATTTTTTGAGCGCGGCAACGAGGGCGTGCCTGCGGACGAGGGCGCGGTCGCCGACGGCAGCGCCCCCGAGCAGGCTGGCGGTCCCTGGGTCGATGGCCTGGGCATTATGCGCGGTTCGTGCACGCGCTTGGAGTCGAGCCGCCTGAAGGTGCCGCACGTGGGCTGGGACCAGGTGCACATGACGCCCGCCGGTGCGGCCGATCCGCTGCTTGCCGGTTTTGCCGAGGGTGCCAACATGTACTTCACCCACAGCTACGCGGTGGCTGACGACGCCGATGCCGCCGATGTGCTGGCGCGCACACACTATACGCGGAGCTTCCCGTGCATCGTGCGCCATGGCGACGTGTGGGGCTGCCAGTTCCATCCCGAGAAATCCTCCGCGCTGGGTCAGCGCATCCTTAAGAACTTCGTCAGCATCGTCGAGGAGGTTGGCCGATGATCCTGTTTCCCGCAATCGATCTGATCGGCGGCAAGGTCGTGCGCCTGGAGCGCGGTGACCGCAGCCGCTGCAAGGTATATTCCGACGATCCCGTGGCCGTTGCCCGCACGTTTGCCGAACAGGGCGCGAGCTGGGTGCACGTCGTCGACCTGTCCGCTGCCTTTGGCGAGGACGAGGGCGCACGCGCTGCCAACTCGGCGGCGATTAAGGCCATCTGCGGCGTCGACGGTCTGTCCGTGGACGTGGGCGGCGGCGTCCGCTCGCTTGCGCGCATCGACGAGTTGGCAGGCTACGGCGCATGCCGTATCGCGCTGGGCACCGTGCTGGTGACCGAGCCGGGTTTTGCCGAAGTGGCAGCCCAAGGCTTTGGCGAGTTGCTGGTGGCAGACATCGCCGCGCGCGACGGTCAGGTCAAGGTGAACGGCTGGCGCGACAGCGCAGGTGTGGCGCTCGACGATACCGTGGTGCAGCTTTCCGAGCTGGGCTTTAAGCATCTGGTGTATACCGACATCGCGCGCGATGGCATGCAGACGGGTATCGATGTGGCGGCGTATCGCCATGTGGCCGAGGTCGCGGGCTTTCCCGTCGTGGCTTCGGGCGGCATCTCGACGCTCGACGACATCCACGCACTGGCCGCGGTGGGTGAGGGCGCGATTGAAGGCGCTATTACCGGCCGTGCGCTCTACGAGGGCAACTTTACGCTGGCCCAGGCGCTGGCCGCCGCCCGAGGGGAGGAATAGCCCATGCTTACCAAGCGCGTAATTCCCTGTCTGGACGTCAAGGACGGCCGCGTGGTCAAGGGAGTTAACTTTGTGAGCTTGCGCGATGCGGGCGATCCGGTAGAACTGGCCCGCGCCTACGACCGCGAGGGTGCGGACGAGGTCGTCTTCCTGGACATTACCGCGACGAGCGACAACCGCGCGACGACCATCGAGATGGCGGCACATGCGGCCGAGGAGCTCGCCATTCCCTATACCGTGGGCGGCGGCTTTCGCGACCTGGCGGGCATGCGCACCATGGTTGCCGCCGGTGCCGACAAGGTGTCGCTCAACTCGGCGGCCGTGCGCGATCCGTCGCTGATTAGCCAGGCTGCCGCGGCGTTTGGCAGCCAGGCCGTGGTCGTGGCGATCGATGCCAAGCGCGTCGGCTTGCCCGGCGCATCCGGTGCCGACAAGTGGGAGGTCTTTACCGCAGGAGGTCGCAACGCCACGGGCATCGACGCGGTGGCGTGGGCCGAGGAGGCGGCTCGTCGCGGCGCCGGCGAGATCTTGCTCACCAGCATGGACCGCGACGGCACCAAGGCCGGTTTTGATTTGGCGCTCACCCGCGCCGTGGCCCGCGCGGTGCCAATCCCCGTCATCGCGAGCGGCGGCGTGGGCACGCTCGAGCATTTTGCCGAGGGCGTGATCGAGGGCGAGGCCGACGCCGTGCTGGCGGCGAGCGTCTTTCACTTTGGAATCTTCAGCATTCGCCAGGTGAAGGAGTATATGGCCTCTCAAGGCATCCCTGTCAGGTTGGACTTCTAGCGCTGCGGCTTGCCCAGGCACCCGACCTTCCGGCTCCAACCCTCCTCGCGTACTTAAGTACGCGTCGTCGGGCTTGTCGCTCGGAATCTCGGGCACCTGGACAACCCTCGCCGACCTGCGAAGTTTGAGTTTGGGGAGAGAAATGGAAGAGATAACCGATCCTTCAAAGCTTGCGTACGACGCCCGCGGGCTGATTCCTTGTGTGGTTCAGCAGTATGACACCGGCGAGGTGCTCATGGTTGCCTGGATGAACGAGGAGTCGGTGGGGCTGACGCTCAAGACCGGCACCACGTGGTTTTGGAGCCGCAGTCGCCAGGAGCTCTGGAACAAGGGCGCGACGAGCGGCAACATGCAGGAGGTTCGCGAACTCTGGGCCGACTGCGATAGCGACACGCTGCTGGTCAAGGTTGACTCGCCGGGTCCGGCCTGCCATACCGGCAACCGTACCTGCTTCTTTAAGAAACTCGCGTAGGGCGGGCGCTCGACCAGGCGCTTGGCCGACCAGAAAGGATTGAACCATGGGTGTGCGTACCGCAAATGTTCAGGATGGAAATATCGGCGAGACGCTAACGGGGCTGGCCGAGGTGATTCACGGTCGTCGCGATGCGTCGCCGCAGGAAAGCTATACCGCTCGACTGCTGACCGATGTGGAGGATGAGCTGCTCAAGAAGCTTGCCGAGGAGGCGAGCGAGGTGATCATGGCCTGCAAGGATAACGACCATGATCACATTCGCTACGAGGCTGGCGACCTGGTCTACCACCTGCTCGTGACGCTTGAGCGCTACGGCATTACCCTCGACGAGCTGGCCGGCGAACTCAACGCCCGCCGCCACTAGTCGTTAAAGAACGTCCCCGATGACCATAGAAGTTGCGGTGGAATAGTTCTTGTTTGACGGTCTTAGGGCTATAAATAGGAGCTATTTCACCGCAACTTATGAAGGGATGGCTAGGCGAGGGGTGTGGACTCCCATTCGCCGGTGGGGTGGGGGATGTCGAAGGTTCGGTAGCCGCAGTCGTAGGCATGGGCTTGGGCCTCGCGGATATTCCAGCAAATATCACAGGCGCGGTGCGCATCCGAGCCAAAGGTAATGGGCGCCTCAGCATGGGCAAAGCAGCGCAAAAGGCCAGTCGCGGGATAGTAGTCGTCGAGCCCCTTGCGCGGTGCGGCGGTCGAGACCTCAACGCGGCGGCTCGTATCGTGCGCACACTCGGCCATCTGCCGCCAAAACGGTGCGGGGTCAAAATCGGGCGCAAAGCCTTCCTTCGAAAAGCGCATGACCAGGTCGGGGTGAGCCATCACATCAAAGTTGAGCGAGCTTTCGCAGGCGCGGCACCAGTCATCGACATAGCGCTCCCACACGCCGCGCACGCCCAGGTTTTCCCAAACGTGCAGGTTGGTGTCGTCGTCGATCCAGCCGCAGCGTGAGTCGGGCGTATCGGGGCGTGCGATGCCCTCTGTCCCCGTCGTGCCCGCAGCGCCTGCCATGATATTGCCCGGGTTACCAATCCAATGCACGCTGCCCAGGCGTACGACGGCGCCCCGGGACCAGCGCTCAACCAAAGGCTCGCAGCCTTCGTACCAATCGCACTCAAAGCCATAGACAAGCTCGAGCTCCGGCGCAATCTGCGCGGCAAGCTTGCGGGCATCCTCAAAAGCCAGACGATGCGCCGGCAGGTCGCCCTCGACAACCTGCACCTCGCAGGTGGCATCCATGCTGGCAGGCAGGGTGAGGTGATCGGCCGAGACCATGGTGCGGCAACCGGCCGCAGCAGCGGCGCGGACGTTGTCTTCAAACGAGGCGTGTCCGTCCGAAAACGAGGTGTGAGTATGGCAATCGACTAGCGGGCAAGCAGGCATGGCGGCTCCTTTACGTCAAGCGAATCTGCTCCATTGTAACGGCGCGGCCCCCAGTGCGATGTACGCGCCGGGGGTCGAAATCGACTGGAAAGGACGGGCGGCGCATAAGGGCGAGCTCGCGACATCGGCCTTGCTTCGAATCATGTACATCAGCCTCCAAAACCGACAAAAAATGACATGTTTGGAGGCTGATGTACATGTTTGGCCGAGGCGGTGGAGTGTCGGTTCTTGCAGACAAGGAAAATCGCGCTCATCGCGCGCCGCCACACTTGCGCCGCTCGCGATGTGCTAGCGTTTGGGTGAATAAAACGAGCCCGTGCGGAAAGGAGCCGGACCGTATGCAACGTGGAACTACATCTCCGCTGTCCCGCGAGACCGATGCGCCCGAAACCATCGTCAAGCTGGAGTGCGACATCGACGACGCGTCGCCCGAGGTGCTCGCCTACGCCGCCGACCGCCTGCGCGAGGCCGGCGCGCGCGAGGTGCACTGGCTGCCCCTCTATTGCAAGAAAGGCCGCCCTGGCTGGCAGTTGCAGGTAATCTGCACCCACGAGGATATCGAGCGCCTGCAGACGATCATCTTTTTGGAAACCACGACCAATGGCATCCGCCGCCAGGTTATGGAGCGCGTTTGCCTGCCGCGCTACTTTGAGCGCGTAACGACGCCGTGGGGCGAGGTGTCCGTCAAGGTGGCCACCTTGCCCGACGGCAGTGAGCGCGCGGCGCCCGAGTACGAAGACTGCGCCCGCCTTGCCCGTGAGCACAATGTGCCGCTCCAACGCGTGATGCAGGCGGCCCAGAGCGCGGCACTGCGATTTGAATAACGCGGCTGGTGGCGACATTCCGCGCTCGGCCACGTCAACCCCACCCCGAAAGGACCTCCATGAAATACCTCATCGCTTCTGACATCCACGGCTCGGCATATTGGACCGAGCGTCTCTGCGCCGCCATCGAAGCCGAGCAGCCCGACCGCATCGTCCTGCTGGGCGACCTGCTTTATCACGGTCCGCGCAACGACCTGCCGCGCGACTACGCTCCCAAGCGCGTGATCCCGCTGCTCAACGCCCTGGCCGACCGCATTATCGCGGTGCGCGGCAACTGCGACGCCGAGGTTGACCAGATGGTTCTCGACTTTCCCGTCATGGCCGACTACGCCACACTGTTCGACGAGGTCGGCCGCGAGCTGTTCCTGACGCACGGCCACGTCTTTGGCGCCGGCATGCACAACAGCGTCGATCACGTGCCCGTGCTGCCCGAGGGCTCCGCGCTCGTCTACGGTCACACGCACGTCAAGGTCAACGAGGAAAGCACCGCACACCCGGGTCTGTGGCTCTTCAATCCCGGCAGCGCGAGCATCCCCAAGGACGGCACGCACAGCTATGGTATCTACGAGGGCGGCGCGTTCCGCCATGTGATCATGGAGGAGGACTAACCATGGCCGAGCACATGGCTCAGCAAAATGCCGAAGGTTCGCGCGACCTGTCCACGCTGGTCGATGCATCGGCCGAGTTACAACATCTGGTACAGACTATCTGGCGCCTGCGCCAGCCCGACGGCTGCCCGTGGGACCGCGAGCAGACGCACCAGAGCATTGGCAAGAACATGATCGAGGAGGCCTACGAGGCGCTCGACTGCATTGAGGCGGATGACGCGGCCCATCTTCGCGAGGAGCTGGGCGATGTACTCATGCAAGTCGTGCTGCATGCGCAGATCGCGGCGGACGCCGGCGAGTTTACGCTGGCCGACGTGGCGCGCGATATCGACGCCAAGCTCATTCGCCGCCATCCGCACGTGTTTGGCGATGTGGATGCCGACAACTCCGATGAGGTGCTCAAGATTTGGGACGAGGTCAAACTTGCCGAGAAGGCCGCCAAGGACCAGGCCGTGGCGGCGGGCGATGCTGCGCCCGAGGGCCTGCTCGACGGCGTGCCCACGCATCTGCCGGCGCTGATGCAGGCTCAGAAGGTGTCGCGCAAGGCGGCTGCCGTGGGCTTTGAGTGGGATACGGTCCAGGACGTGTGGGACGAGGTCACCGAGGAACGTGCCGAGTTTGAGGCCGAGGAACCCGGCTCGCCCGAGCGCGAGATGGAGTTTGGCGACCTGCTCTTTGCCCTGGTCAACGTTGCGCGCAAGGAGGGCATCGACGCCGAGAGCGCCCTTCGTGCCAGCACGGCCAAGTTCCGCCGCCGTTGGGCCGCAATGGAGCAGATGGCGGCCGATGCCCATGTTGATCTTGCCGAGCTTTCGACCCACGGGCTCAACGACCTGTGGGATGCCGCAAAGGCAGAGGAGTAGGACACGGTGTTGGTCGGCGGGGCGTAAGGGCGGCGTCCCGTCGACTTGCCCGTTGGCGACCACGCGCGCTCGAGTAATGGATTTGTCCTACGGCTCGTCCGGCTGGTCCGCCCGCGTGCTATAACTAAAGGACTTAGCGCAAACAAACCTCAACCGCACAAGGCGCACATGGATCAGATTTACGACAACAGGCACTATTCCGCCGGTTCGCGCGAACCGTCACCTCGCCGTGCGCATTCGGTGCAGCTTGGCGGGTCTGGTTATGCTGGCGCTGATCGCTCCAGGTATAGCTCGCCGGCGACTTCGCATCCCAATGCTCAGCCAAATAGTTCCTCGGACAGTCCGGTGCGCCCATCGCGTTCCAAGCATGCGTCGCGCCCTTCGACCCAGGCGTCCGACAAGCCGCGCCGTCCCTCAAGCCGTCTTTCGGGCTCGGACTTTATGCACTACGCCAACGATAACGCGGTGGTCAAGGCAATCTATGATTTTACCCACGGTCCCCAGCGAGGGCTGTTTGTTGGCATTGTCGTCGCCCTGGCGCTCGTGAGCCTGTACTTCCCGGTGCGCGACCTGTATGTGGCAAAACGCTCGAGCGACATCTTGGCCAAGCAGGTCGAGATTCGCGAGCAATATAATGACGACCTGCAAAAAAGCGTCGACAAACTGCTCTCGGAGGAGGGCATTAAGGACGCGGCGACCGAGGACCTGGGTCTGGTGATGCCCGGCGAGAAGAGGATTGAAGTGCAGGGCCTGGACGACGATTCCGATGCCTCGTCGAGCCAGAAGTCGTCGAACGCCAAGAAGGCCAGCGAAGTTGCCAAGGAAATCGAAGAGGTCGGCAAGGACGCGCCGTGGTACATCCAGACGCTCGACATGCTGTTTGGTTTTAACGGCGTCGAGGGCCAGACAGTCGTGTCCAATGGCGAGTAGCGCCCGGAGGGGGGCCGCAATGACGAATTGCAAACGATATAAGGTGGCGGCGATTGACCTGGGAACGGTGTCGTCGCGACTGGTGCTGGCCCAGGTCGAGGACGGGGCGATCGTGGAATCGTCCAAGCATACCGAGATTACCGACTTGGGCGAGGGCGTGGACGCAACGGGGCGCTTTTGCGAGGCGGCCGTTGGGCGCGTGCTCGCTGCGTGCCGAATGTTTGTGGACGAGGCCCGTGCCTTTGGGGCCGCGTGCATCTGCACCACGTGCACGAGCGCCGCGCGCGATGCGTCCAATGCCGCGCTGCTGCTGGACGGCCTGCGCGAGCTGGGGCTCGAGCCGCAGGTGATTCCGGGCGAGGTCGAGGCGCGCCTGACGTTTTTTGGCGTGGCGCACGACTTTGCCGGCGAGCGCATCATTGTTGCCGATTCGGGTGGCGGATCCACGGAGCTCGCGACGGGCGTCTATGCGCCGGAGCGTGGGGTCTTTGCGCTGGAGGGAACGCGCTCGCTGGACATCGGCTGTCGCCGCGTGACGGAGCGGTTTTTCTCGGCGCTGCCGCCAACGGGCAGCGAGCTTGCCGCCGCTGGCGCGTGGGCAAACGAGCAGTTTGCAGGCTACTTTAAGAGCTTGCCTGTCGACTTTGAGCGAGCCGAGCGCCTGGTCGCGGTGGGTGGCACCGTCACCACGCTCGTTGCGCTCGTTCACGAGCTGGAGCCGTATGATTCGAGTTTTGTGCACCTGCGCGAGCTTTCGTTGGACCAGGTTTCGGCCGCTATCGAGCGCATGTCCTCGCTGGATGTCGCGGGCATCGCCGCGTTGCCAGGCGTGCAACCCAAGCGTGCGGGCGTGATCCTGGCTGGTGCTGTGGTGATTCGCGAGCTCATGCGAGCCGGCGGCTACGACGCGCTCACTGTAAGCGAGAACAGCCTGCTCGCCGGAATGGCCGCCACCATCAACGAGGTTCTCGACGGCGCGACCCCCACCATCGCCTGGACCCCCAGCCTCAGCGTCCTTTAACCATCCCCTCATAAGTTGCGGTGAAATAGTTCCTAAATGGGCTGATAAACTGCCAAAACAGGAACTATTCCACCGCAACTTCTTAGAGGCTTGACGGTGTCCAAAAGAAGCGAGCCCGCATTCCAAAGGGACACGGGCTCGTAAACAATACGTGGTAGGGGCGGTGGGACTCGAACCCACAATCCTTGCGGCGAGAGATTTTAAGTCTCCTGCGTATGCCAATTCCGCCACGCCCCCGTAAGACTAGAAGTCTAGCACAAGCCGTCCGTTACGCGTTGACGGCCATCGAGTGTTGGCCCGACTTCTCGAGGAACTCTTGGAACTTTGCCTCGTCGCCCTTGTTTTGGTACTGCAGGGCCAGCAGGTACTCCAGTCGGCAGCGCTTGACCGGGTCGTTGCCGACATCCTCGAGCATGCGCTCCAGCTCGGGAATATCGTTGTGGCGCTTGAGGATCATCGTGTCGTACATCAGCTGGCATTCGTGCGCGACTGCCTCGGCTTGGCCACCCTCAAAGCCCTTGATCTCGTGCAGCAGCTCCTTGGACTTTTTGCGGTCCTCCTGGCCAACGTAGTAGTTAAAGGCCTTGATCACCAGATCGACGCGCTGCATCTTGGGCAGGTTGAGCCCCAGCAGCAGGTCAAACATCTCGTCGGCGCGCTCGTGGTCCTCGCGCAGCAGATAGGAGTTCAGGCGCAGGTAGTCGCGGTTGTAGCGCGGGTACAGCATGCTGGTGAGTTTGCCGTCGAGCAAACGATCGAACTCGTCCCACTGTTTGGCGGCCATGAGCCGCTGCAGGCGTTTAAACGTGGTGCGTTTTTTGATGCTAAAGAGCAGCGACACGGCGATACAGATGACAACGACGACGGTCCAGAGTGTGCGGGAATCGGGCATATTGAGCTCCTCGGTCGCTCGTAAAACAAGCGGTATGACAAAACGTACTAGATGTATTATACGCAGCGTGCAAGCAAACTGGCACAAAAGTGCATCGAGGCCGAGCGCCATCGCTCGCTGCGGTACACTTACCTAAAGTAAACCATGAAGGGAGACATTACCTATGAAGAAGATCGTTTTGGCTTGCGGTGCTGGCGCTGCTACTTCCACGCTCGTTGCCCAGAAGGTCGCCACCATGCTCGACGCCAACGGTTACGCCGGCAAGTATGAGATCGTGCAGTGCGCCATTTCCGAGGCCAAGGACGCTTGCGACGAGGGCGCCGACCTGCTGATCGCCACCACCGTTGCCCCCGAGGGCCTCACCTGCCCGTACGTGAGCGGCGTGCCCTTTATGACCGGCATGAACCGCGTCGCTGCCGAGAAGGCCGTTCTCGACGTCATGGCTCAGTAGGCGCTGCCTGTATGAACGAGCAGAACGCCAACCCGGTCGAGCTCTTTGGCATGCGCGTTGCCCATGTGGGCATTAACGCCACCGACCCGGCAGACGCCCTGGAGATCGCGGAGCTGTTCTCGACGATGATGGGCCTGCCCGTCAGCGAGACCCCGATTTCGTACTTTAACGACTCGCTGGTCGAGATCATGAAGCAGAACGGTCGTGGCGCCAAGGGCCACATAGGCTTTGCCGTCAACGACATCGATGCTGCCGAGAAGTGGTTTGCCGAGCACGGGCTCGAGGTCAACGAGGGGTCGCGCGTGCTGCTGCCCGACGGCGGCACCAAGCTTGTGTACTTTAAGCGCGAGTTCGCCGGCTTCGCCGTGCACCTGTGTCGCGAGTAGCGCACAAGCTGCTATAACGAAAAAAGGGATAGGGCCGCATGGCCCTATCCCTTTTTTGCCGAGGGGGCGACCTTTTGAGGGGACATGAAATCGGGGTCTAATACTTTTCCCGAGAAGTGAACGAGCAGAATTGGACCCCCGAAGCATCGACACTTTGAGGGTACCGTTTCCTGCGGTTTTGATGCTGGAATCCTGCGATTATCCCGTCGAAAAATGTGGATGCTTCAGGGGTCGAAATACGCTCGTTCACTTCTCTGGAAAAGTATTAGACCTCGATTCACGAGGGGGCTTCCTACCGTGGCAGGCGAATCGTAAAGCGGCTACCGACGCCCTCGACCGAGGTCACGCCAATGGCGCCGCCATGGCTATCGACAATCCACTTAGCAATGGCAAGCCCCAGGCCCGAGCCCTGCGCGCCGGCATCGCGTGCGTTGTCGGCGCGGTAGAACCGTTCAAACGCGTGAGCTGCGGACTCCTGGTTCATACCGATACCCTCGTCCTCAACACTTATGTCGATCGCGCCCGTGCCCGTATCGGGAGTTATGGCAAACGTGACGGTCGTTCCCGCGTTCGAATACTTGGCGGCGTTCTGCACGATCACGCGCAGAGCCTGCTTCACAAGCGCCACGTCGACAGGTGCGTCGCAGCGCGGATCGCTGGCAAATGCAGCGTCAAAAGCCAGCCGATACGTGTGCGCGGCGTCGATCATCTGCGATTCCTCGCACACCTCGCCGGCCAGTGCGGCCAGGTTGGTATGCGCACGCCGCAGGACCGTGCGCCCGGCATCGCCGCGTGCCAAAAACAGCAGCTGCTCCACGAGCTCCTGCATATGCTCGCTTTCGGCCTTGAGGGACGCGATGGATTCCGCCAGCACGTCCGGGTCGTCTTTGCCCCAGCGGTCGAGCATGTTTACGTAGCCCTGAATCACCGCGATGGGCGTGCGCAGCTCGTGGCTTGCATCGTTGACAAAGCGCATCTGCTGCAGCTTGGCCTCTTGCATCTGGCGCAGTAGCCGGTTGAGCGCGACCTCGATGCTTGCCAGGTCGGCGTCGCCGGTGGTGACGCTTGGCGAGTCGACACTCGCGCGCTCGATGGCCTGCTCCAGTGTTTCCATCTTGCCGCCGGAGAGTTGCGTGCGGCCGAGTTCGTCCACGCGCAGGGCCAAGTCGTTGAGCGGTGCCATGGTGCGACGCACGTGCCTCGCGCCGCCGAGCATGTTGAGCACGCTGATGACCTGCCAACCCATAACGACAAAGTAGAGAGGCCATAGCGCGACGAGGTCCTGCGCGAGGGGGAAGGTCTTGGTGGTACGCGCAAGTTCGACGGTATAGGTGAGCGTTGTCAGGTCCCAGTCGCGCGCGGGCTTCAGCGACATGCCGTGAACGGCGGCGCTGGGGATCCATCCTGCGGTAAACGCGCCTTCGGGTAGCGTCTGGTTGTATCCATAGACGAGGATCGCCGCCGCAATCACCATGAGCAGCAGATCGAGCCAGACATAGCTCATCAGGCGGCGCCATATATAGCTCCAGTTGATGGCGCGGGCGATGGAGGTGACACGCTTGGCCTCGGCGTTACGCACGGCAGACATAGCCCACCCCGCGCACGGTCTGGATGATGCGGGCGCCGCCGGCGTCCTCGATCTTGGCACGCAGGTGCGCGATGTGCACGTCGACGTTGTTGGTGTCGCCCACGTATTCGTAGCCCAGCGCCTCGTGCGCGATGCGCTCGCGTGTGAGCACGGTTTCGGCATGTGCCATAAGCAGGGCGAGAACGTCGAACTCGCGGGCCGTGAGCGCGATGGGCGAGCCGCCGACCGTGACTTCGCGGCGGTCGGGGTCGAGCACGACCGAGCCCACGGTGAGCGCGGCGGGGGAGGGCGCGACGGAAGCCTTGGTCGACCTGCTGACCGGGGGCACCGCCGCGGCGTCGCCGCCCGCGCCGCCCGCGCCGCCCGCCATGCCCGCCCC
>NZ_JBQHST010000017.1:0-46044 GCF_052066095.1 Collinsella sp. HCP28S3_B9 | reverse complement strand
CCGATACAATACGGAGAGGCGCAGCGATGCGCTCGGCGGCCGCACGCCGGCCGAGTTCCGCGCCGCGCTGGGAAGGGCCGCGTAACGGTCCAAGAAATCGTCCGCAGTCCCCGTCCATTCTGGGATGTGACTTCCCGATGGGGGCCGATGCGGAAACTGCGTCCCGTTTCGGGTCTTTAAAGCGGGACGCGGCTTCCCCTAGGGAAGCATCTCGTTATTTGCCGTCGTCGTCCTGGGCTTCATCGCGCGCGTAGAGCTCCAGCATGCGGCGGCGGTATTCGCGCACGGCGAGCTTGGCGCGCTCCAGGCGGCGGCGCTCACGCGGAGTCAGCTTGGACGGGTCGATCTCGTCGCCATAGGTCTTCTCAGCCAGCAAATGAGCGGCGTCCACGATGCGGGCATCGATGTGGCCGCTTGCCGCCTCGGTCGAGAGGCGGTCAGCAATGGAATCAAGGGTAGGTATGCCGTCGAGCGAACGCCCATGGCCATGCGAGGTCAAAAGCTCATGCTCGCGCGCGAGCAGGCTCGCTAGGTCGTGGTGAGCGCGCAGGATATCGAGTGCGTCGGCAGGGTGCTCGGCGACCTCTGCCACGGCAGTGGCCGGCGCGGCATCGACCACGCGATAGAAGAGCTGCGCGAGCAGCGGCATCAAGAACACCGTGATGGCACCGGCGGCTACCATAACCGAGGCGACGTCTTGCGACAGAGCGCCTGCGTTGACGGCCACACTCGTCACGGCAACGATGATCGGCAGGGCCGTAGTGCAGTACAGAGCCACGGTAATGCGGCCATACGCCGAAACGTCACGTGTCGCGGGACAAATGCTCATAGAGACAAGGATCGGCACGGCGCGAATGATCAGCAACGCCGCGATAAAGCCCACGAGCAGACCCGGGCGCGACGCCACGGCCGTCAGGTCAATCTTTGCGCCCGACACGGTAAAGAACACCGGAATCAAAAAGCCATAGGCCAGGCCATCGAGCTTGGTCTCGAGCGTATGGTTGCCCTCGGGGATGATATAGCGCAGGACAAAGCCAGCGGCAAAAGAGCCCAACACGATGTCTAGGTCAAAGATGGCGGAAAATGCCACGAGTGTGACCAGGATGAGCACCGTCAGGCGCACGAATGTCTGCGACGTCGTGTCGGCCCGTTCCTCGACAAACGCAAAGAAGCGGCTGCCGACGCGCTTGGAGCGGCTCGGAACCACGGCCAACAGCACACAGACCAGTGCAAACAAGCCAAGGATCACGAGCGTCTGGATACCAGTACGAGCGGAGAGCAGCACCGACATGGCAAGCACGGGACCGAGCTCTCCCCACGTGCCATAGGCAAGGATGGAGTCGCCCACGCGCGTGCCGGTCAGCGAACGCTCACGCATGATGGGCACGAGCGTGCCGAGCGCCGTCGAAGTGAGCGCCAGCGTCACGGCGATACCGTCGAAATGGCTGACCGAGAACCACGGGGTAAAGCGCACGGCAAGCCAGGCGATGCCAAACGTGACGACCCACGTCGCCATACCGTAGCGTCCCTCGAAGCCCGTGATGTTCTTGGGGTCGATCTCAAAGCCGGCAAGCAGGAACAAAAAGGCCAGACCGAGCTCGGACACAAGCGATACCTCGGCATCTACATGGATGACGCCGAGCATGTGAGGTCCCAGCACCGCGCCGAACACGAGCAAAAAGACCGTCTCGGGAACGGGCTTTCCGGGAATCGCCGATGCGATAAAGGGGCTTGCGAAGGCCACAAGCGCGATGATGGCGAGCGAAACGAATGCCATGTGATGCCTTTCTCTTGTTTGCGCTTCACTGTAGCACCCTCGCCGTCCTCAATACGCCATGAGCTGTCGTATCATAGTGACGTTTACAAACATGTGGCTCAAGGCGACCGCGAGGCTTGTCCCGCAAACCGACCGCTGCCGCATACCGCACCGTACGCCCAACCGATCAGGAAGGCAGGAACCAATGGTCTCTCGTATTTACGTGGAGAAGAAACCCGGGTTCGACGTCGAGGCTCAGCAGCTCAAGGGCGAGCTGACCGAAATTCTCGGCATCAAGGGCATCGAGGCCCTGAGGATCATCAACCGCTACGACGTCGAGGGCATCGACGAGGAGCTTTTCCGCTCCTGCGTTCCGACCGTCTTTAGCGAGCCCCAGGTCGATGTGACCTACGACGAACTCCCCGCAAGCGATGGCGCCGTCTTTGCCGTCGAATTCCTGCCTGGCCAGTTTGACCAGCGCGCCGACTCCGCCAGCGAGTGCGTGCAGCTCATCAGCCAGGGCGAGCGCCCCGCCGTGCGCTCCGCCAAGGTCTATATGATCTCGGGCGCTCTGGACGAAGCCGCCATCGAGGCCATCAAGCACTACGTGGTGAATCCCGTCGAGGCCCGCATCGCCTCGCTCGACCTACCCGAGACGCTGTACATGGAGACCCCCGAGCCCCAGCCCGTCGAGGTGCTCGACGGCTTCCGCGAACTCGACGAGGCCGGCCTTGCCGCCTTTATCTCCGAGCGCGGCCTTGCCATGGACGAGGCGGACATCGCCTTCTGCCAGCAGTACTTCCGCGATGAGGACCGCGACCCCACCATCACCGAGATCCGCGTGATCGACACCTATTGGTCCGACCACTGCCGCCACACCACCTTCGGTACCGTCCTGGACGATGTGACAATCGATGACGCCGTGGTACAGCAGGCCTTCGACCGCTATATGGAGATGCGCCACGAGCTCGGTCGCGACGCCAAGCCCGTCTGCCTCATGGACATGGGCACCATCGGTGCCAAGTACCTTAAGAAGACCGGCGTCATGACCGATGTCGACGAGTCCGAGGAGATCAACGCCTGCACCGTCAAGGTGAAGGTCGATGTCGACGGCGAGGACCAGGACTGGCTGTTCCTGTTTAAGAACGAGACCCACAACCACCCGACCGAGATCGAGCCCTTCGGCGGTGCCGCCACCTGCGTGGGCGGCGCCATCCGCGACCCGCTCTCTGGCCGCAGCTATGTGTACCAGGCCATGCGCGTCACCGGCGCCGGCGACCCCACCGTCCCGGTCTCCGAGACGCTCGAGGGCAAGCTGCCGCAGCGCAAGCTCGTGACCACCGCTGCCGCCGGCTACTCCAGCTACGGCAACCAGATCGGCCTTGCCACCGGTCAGGTCAACGAACTCTATCACCCCGGCTACGTGGCCAAGCGCATGGAGGTCGGCGCCGTCGTGGGCGCCACCCCGGCAAACCACGTGCGTCGCGAGTGCCCCGCCCCCACCGACAAGATCATCCTGCTGGGCGGCCGCACCGGCCGTGACGGCATCGGCGGTGCCACCGGCTCCTCCAAGACTCAGAATACCGATTCCATCGAAACCTCGGGTGCCGAGGTCCAGAAGGGCAACGCCCCGGTCGAGCGCAAGCTGCAGCGTCTGTTCCGCCGCGGCGACGCCTGCCGCCTGATCAAGCGCTGCAACGACTTTGGCGCCGGCGGCGTCTCGGTCGCCGTGGGCGAGCTTGCCGACGGCCTGTATGTCGACCTGGACACCGTGACCAAGAAGTACGACGGCCCGGACGGAACCGAGCTCGCTATCTCCGAGTCCCAGGAGCGCATGGCCTGCGCCGTCGCCGACGGTGACGTCGAGGAGTTCATGGGTTATGCCGCCGAGGAGAACCTGGAGGCGACCGTCATCGCCGAGGTTACCGCCGAGCCGCGCATGCGTATGGCCTGGAACGGCGTCGCCATCGTCGATCTGTCCCGCGAGTTCCTCAACTCCAACGGCGCACCCAAGCACCAGGTCGCCCACGTGTGTGCCCGCAGCGTGTGGCAACCCAGCTGGGCCGGCACCACGCTTGCCGAGCGCATGACCTCGCTTGTCACCGATCTCAACGTCGCCTCCAACAAGGGCCTTTCCGAGCGCTTCGACTCCACCATCGGTGCCGCTACCGTGCTCATGCCCTTTGGAGGCAAGACGCAGCTCACCCCGAGCTCTGCCATGGTCGCCAAGTTCCCCGTGGACGGCGAGACCACCACGGCGAGCGCTATGGCATGGGGCTTCAACCCCTACCTGATGGAGGCCGACCAGTTTGCAGGCGCCTACCTGTCCGTGGTCGAGTCCATCGCCAAGCTCGTTGCCGCCGGCTTTGAGCACAAGCGCGCCTACCTCTCCTTCCAGGAGTACTTTGAGCGCCTGCGCACCGAGCCCGAACGTTGGGGCAAGCCCATGGCAGCCGTCCTGGGCGCCCTTATGGCCCAGGTCGACCTGGGTGCCGGCGCCATCGGCGGCAAGGATTCCATGAGCGGCTCGTTTGAGGACGAGGCCGGCGAGCTCAACGTTCCGCCGACCCTGATCAGCTTCGCTGTCGCCGTGGGCCGTGCCGCCCGCGCCGTCTCCCCCGAGTTTAAGGGCCTCACGCACCGCGTCGTTCGCATCGCCCCCGCCACCTATGGCGAGGACTACCGCCCCGATGCCCAGCAGCTGCTCGCCGCGTTTGACGCCGTCGAGGCGCTCACCGCTACCGGCGACGCCCTGGCCGTCTCCACGCCCGGCTACGGCTGCGGCGCCGAGAGCCTCTTTAAGATGTGCGTCGGCAACCAGATCGGTATCGAGCTTGCCGAAGATGTGGACGTGGAGAGCCTCTTCACCCCGCTCTACGGCAGCTTTATCGTCGAGCTCGCCGAGGACGCCGAGCTGCCCGAGGTCGCCGACGGCGTTGTCGTCGAGCCCCTGGGTACCACCGTCGAGGGCTATGTCATCGACACCGGCTCCGAAGTCATCGAGCTCGCCGAGCTCCAGGAGGCCTGGGAGAGCGGTATCGAAGGCGTCTTCGCCTACCGCAGCGCCGGCGAGACCCCCGAGGTCGAGGCCATCGACTTCCGCGCCAAGGATATCCACGTGTACGGCGGCGCCAAGATCGCCCGCCCGCGCGTGATCATCCCTGTGTTCCCCGGCAACAACTGCGAGTACGATAGCGCCCGCGCCTTCCGCGCCGCCGGCGCCGAGGCCGACACCTTCGTGATCAACAACCTCACGCCCGAGGCCGTCGCCGAGAGCACCCACGAGCTCGCCCGCCGCATCCGTGCAAGCCAGATCGTCATGATTCCCGGCGGCTTCTCGGGCGGCGACGAGCCCGACGGCTCCGCCAAGTTCATCACGGCGTTCTTCCGCGCTCCCGAGGTCACCGAGGCAGTCCGCGACCTGCTCAAGGCCCGCGACGGCCTGATGCTGGGCATCTGCAACGGCTTCCAGGCCCTGATCAAGCTCGGCCTGGTGCCCTACGGCGATATCGTCGACGCCACGCCCGATGCGCCCACGCTGACGTTCAACACCATCGGTCGCCATCAGAGCCGTCTGGTGCGCACCCGCATCTCGTCCAACCTGTCCCCGTGGCTGTCGCAGTGCAGTCTGGACGACCCCTACACCGTCGCCATCAGCCACGGCGAGGGCCGCTTTGTCGCCAACGATGAAGTGCTCGCCCAGCTGATCGCCAACGGCCAGGTCGCCACGCAGTACGTGGGCGAGGATGGCAAGCCCAGCATGGATCTCTCCGTCAACCCCAACGGCTCCGCGCTCGCCATCGAGGGCATCACGAGCCCCGACGGCCGCGTCCTGGGCAAGATGGGCCATGCCGAGCGTCGCGGCGACAACCTGTACCGCAACGTGCCCGAGCATGTCCCCGGCGATAAGTTCATGCCGATCTTTGAGAGCGGCGTAGCCTACTTCGCTTAAATACGTTCCCATCGGGTACAATCCCCTCGGGTAACAACACCCGCCACCGGCACACCCGGTGGCGGGTTCTTTTTTACTTCGCGCATACAGGAAGGACATCATGGAAAGCCGCAAGCCGTATTTCGCCACCCTGCCCGGACTCATCCTGGGCTGCCTCGTCTGCTGCGCACTCTGGGGGTCGGCTTTCCCCTGTATCAAGATCGGCTATGAGCTCTTTGGCATCCCCGCGCACGATAGCGCCTCGCAGCTGCTCTTTGCGGGCTTGCGCTTCACGCTTGCCGGGACCCTGGTTATCGTTGGGATGAGCGCGGCCCAGCGCTGCCCACTCGTTCCACAGGCTCGCGACATTAAGCCCATCTGCATCCTGTCGCTCTTCCAGACTATCGGGCAGTACTTCTTTTTCTACCTGGGACTCTCGCGCGCCAGCGCCATGTCGAGTTCCATCATCGAGGCCAGCGCCAACTTCCTCGCCATCCTCTTTGCCGCTCTGGCGTTTCGCACCGAAAAGCTCGATGCGACCAAGGTGCTCGGCTGCGTACTGGGCTTTGCCGGCGTCGCATTCGTCAACCTTTCGGGTGCGGACGGCACCTTTGGCTTTACACTCGACGGCGAGGGATTTATCTTGGCTTCCACTATTGCGGGCGCCCTGTCGACCTGCCTCATTGGCATCTTCTCGCGCGAGCATGACGGCGTCTTGCTCGCCGGCTGGCAGTTTTTGGTCGGCGGTTTGGTCCTTACCGCCATCGGGTTTTTGATGGGCGGCGCGCTATTCCCCACCGAAATCGCCCCCGCCATCGCGCTCATCATTTATATGGCGCTCATTTCCGCCGTCGCGTACTCGCTGTGGTCCCGCCTACTCGCCGTCAACCCCGTTAGCCGCGTTTCGGTCTTTGGCTTTATGAACCCGGTCTTTGGCGTGCTGTTGAGCGCGTTGTTGCTCGGAGAGGGCGCTGGCACGAGCCCCGTTACCGTAATTGTGGCCCTGCTCTTGGTCTGCAGTGGCATCATCATTGTCAACAAACCTAAAAAGGCCTAACAAACCACCCCGTTTGGAAAAGGGCAGCTCTCACTTTAGCTTAATGGAGTACACTGTATCTCGTTGATTTCGTACCGAGTCGCGGCGACAGACGCCGTCTTGCCGTAACGCGCCGGCGACATCGAGGGGATACAGATGCATAAGAAACTGGTTATGGGAAACCAGGCCTTTGCGTATGCCGCGCTTGCGGCGGGCGTTCGCGTGGTCGCCGGTTACCCGGGCACGCCGTCGACGGAACTTGTCGAGACAGTTGCCAAACTCAAGGCCTAAGGTAGTGCCGAGGGTGTCCACGTCGAGTGGTCGATCAACGAAAAAGCCGCGCTCGAGGTGCTGGCAGGTGCATCGTATGCAGGAGCGCGCTGCCTTTTTACCTGCAAACAAGTCGGACTAAACGTTGCCTCCGACCCGCTCATGAGCCTCAACTACGTGGGCATCAAGGGCGGTCTGGTGCTGTTTGTTGCCGATGATCCCGGCCCCATCTCCTCTCAAACCGAGCAGGATACGCGCCGCGTTGCCGCATTTGCGAAGATCCCCGTGCTCGATCCGCAAAATCTGGAGCAGGGTTACGCGATGATGCAAGAGGCATTTGAAATCTCGGAGCGCTACCATACGCCCGTTATCGTGCGCCCCACCACCCGCGTATGTCACGCCTCAACCTATTTGGAGGTACCCGAGCATACCGTCGCACATCCCGCTGGCACCTTTGAGAAGGATCCCAAATGGGTTATCTTCCCACGCCGTTCGTTTACCGCCCATGGCGAGGTTAACGAGCGCCTGCCGCAGATTGCAGACGCCTACTCCAGCGGCAAGACTGCAGACGCGTTTAACCCCATCGAAAACCATGGCGATGCCACGCCGCGCCTGGTGAGCTGCCGCGCTCCGAGAAAAAGACGAGGCGCATCTTCGACAGCCGATACTAGTCCCCGAAAGCGCAGAAGGGGCGCACGACCATCGCAACGGTCGTGCGCCCCTTTTTTCTAGCGTATCTGGACGCCGACTTTCTTCTTCTCGCGCTTTACGCGGTAGAGCTCCGCGTCGGCAGCACGGAGCAAGTCTTGCCAGGTATCGACGCCATCACCAACCCGTGCGTAGCCGATGGACATCCGCAACAGATACGGAACCTCGGCGCGCGCGAGCTCGTCGTTGATTGCCGCGCACAGATGCAAGATATCCTGCTCCGCTATCGCCTTTTGAAGCACCACGAACTCATCGCCGCCATAACGCGCGATAAAGCTACCAGACGCCGAGCAGACTTCTTTGAGCGCAGCGGATATGACCTGAAGAGCATGGTCGCCCTCCACATGTCCATAGCGGTCGTTAATCTGCTTAAAGCCGTCGGCGTCCATCACAAGCAGATACACGTCTTTGGCCTGATCCACATTTGAGAAGAGCGACAGTATATAGGTCTCAAAACGGTTGCGATTGTTGAGGCCAGTCAACGGGTCGGTCGAGATGAGCTGCTCCTGGAAGACAATGTAGAGCAGCAATATGCTAATCATTATGCCGACACAAAGGCCGGGCACCGAGTATACGACCTGAAAGGTACCGCCCACCAGGGCCGGAATGGCGAAAAATGCCAAGGTTCGATAGATGGTCTTCGTCTGCAGGCTCTCGACCCTGCGAGATTGCACAAACGCATGTAGGGACGTATGTAGAACGTAACAGTAGCTGACAATGGGCTGGATCATATAAGCAGAGCCGCGACTATACACGCCCTGCGAATCGATATAGAACAGGGCGTGCGTCCAGTAACTGGTAAACGCCAGCACGACCACCAGAACCGTAGGCGACGCTACAAGCACCACCCTATAGCGCGAGGCCAAAAGGCGAGAACCCTGCACCGTCTCGGAATAGATAAACCAAATGAGACACACGATGGCAAAGAGCGAAAACGAAACCGCGTTGGAAATCCAGTTGACAGCAATGCCCAACGTGCCGTCCACACCATCCAATAGCACCCAGATCATATCGAATAATATGTACGCGGCAGAGGTGTAGCCAAGCATGCTAAACAATAGCTGCTGGGTGCTCGAGAACAAGGAGCGACGACTCCGCACGGCAAGCCCGATAAGAACAATCATGCTTAGCAGGAATATCTCAATCTTGAGCGCCTTAACCACCAGGCCCATCTCCCCATCATCAAACCGACAGCGCTTCTCCGAGCCGCACGCATCACCATAACTCCCCCAATACAGAGGGGAATGAGGGAATAATACCAGAGCGCCCGGGCGCTCTCACGGCGCGAGTTGCACGCCAGCATCATTGATGGGCGCCGATGGCTACTCGCCATCGATGTCGGCCGCGACGGCTTCCTCGATCGCCTCGACACCGGCGGGCGACAGGTCTTCCTTGCCCTGGCAGAACTTCTTATCGACCCAACCGGTCAGAATCGGAGCCATGATTGCCGTGATGATGACGGCGGTGGCGATCTGAGCGTATGCGGTGGGCGCAAGATCGGCATAGCGCGGCGCGACCTCGGCAAGAGCAACCGGCGTGGTCATAGCCGTGCCGGCGATGGTGGAACAAGCCACGGCGGCTTTGCCGTTACCGCCGCACAGGCGCTCGAACGCAAAGGTGATGGGACCGACGACAAACAACGTGACAAGGCCCAGCAAGATGCCGGAAATGCCGCCGGTGATAAAGCTCGACAGGCTCATAGACGCACCGAGCTGAAATCCGATGACGGCGATCGCAGGATTGGTGCCGGGAACCAGCAGGTTCTTGATGAACGGGAAGAGGTTGCCCAAAACCATGCCAATCACGAGCGGCAGGATGGAACCGATGATGGTGCCAACGGGAATGTTGGCAAGACCAGAGACACCAAGAATGATCATGGTAACCGCAGGGCCCGCCGTGAAGAACAGGATGCCCACGGCGCCCTGCTCGGACTCGTCGCCAAACTCGCCCATGATGCCCGTGTAGAGCGCCATGTTGCAAAACGTAATGCCGCCGATGATGGAAACCGAGCTCAGGCCCAAAAAGTTGTCATTAAAGAAATACGCAACGCTCAAGCCCAGCACGGCTGCCACCACAAGCTTAGGAATCAGTACGACAATGCCGGTCTTGATGGCACCCGGCGTGGACTTAAAGCTGATGCCGGCACCCACGAACAACAGGATCGCGGCGACGATGGTATTGGAACCGCCGCGGCAGGCGGCGGTAAAGAAGCCGCCGATCTCGAAGACCTGCGGGCAGAAGGTATTGAGCAAAAGGCCGACGATCATCGGGTAGATCATGATGTCACCCGGAATGCGCGGTACTTTGAATTTCTTTTGCTCGTTGGCGATCGCTTCCTGTGCCATGAAACCCCCATTTCCGCCGACGCAGAACAAAAGCCCACGTCATGCTTTGCTACAGTAAAGTTTGACCATGGTACCAGAAGAAGCAGACCGGCTCGGTGAGAAATCCGATTCGTGGGGCCCGGACGGTAAACGCACCCCACTCCTATACGAGGCTCAAAACGATATAGAGCCCGATACCCGAGACGTAGCACCACAACATCGACTTTGTCTTGATTGCCACCGCAACGACGCCGACAGCCGCTGCGAAAAGAGCAGGCAAATAAAGAGCGATGTGCAGACGAAACCCGCAATAGCGGTGGGAACATCGACAACGGCGCACCTATCGCAACATTGGTAAGCATCACCGGCCAGACGGTTTTAACGATTTTGAGCACCATAGCGTTCCTCGTCCCGACAAGCTTTCCGAGCCGCATTCGACGACATGGCAGAATCATCGCCCGGCGGCAACCGAGTTCACCTACAATTGCCACCGGATCGAAAGACACAGAAAGACACAGCTTTTTAGGAAGTCGTTATGACAGCTATCGATCGAACGGGGGCAATCGCGGCCTTCAGGACCTACACCGATGCCTACGATGCCGCCAATCCGCGTATCGCGCTCAAAATCGAGCATACGTACCACGTTGCCGAGGCATGCGATGCCGTGGCACGCAAGCAGGACTGGTCACCGCAGGACATTGACCTGGCGTGGCTTTGTGGGCTGTTGCACGATATGGGCCGCTTTGAGCAGCTGCGACGCTGGGACACGTTTAAGGATGCCGAGAGCATGAGCCATGCGAAGTTGGGCCTCGAGGTCCTCTTTGGCAAAAACCCTGCAGACGCGCCCGCGGCAACAAGTATCCGCGACTTTATCGACAGCCCGGCAGAAGACGAGCTCATCCGCGCGAGCATCGCCTATCACAGTGACTTTCGCCTGCCGGCACAACTCGACGAGCGTACACGGTGCTTCTGCGATATCGTGCGCGATGGCGACAAAATCGACATTATGCGCACCATCGCCGACAGCACCGTCGACACCATCCTCAAGGTGGATGAGGACGCATTTCTCGCCAGCCACTTCTCGGCGCCGACGTTGACCGCCTTTGACGAGCACCGCTGCGTCGCACGTGATGAACGCGACGAGCCCGCGGACTACCTGGTAGGACTCATCTGCTTTATGTTTGAGCTCGTCTATCCGGCGAGCCGCGCGCTGGCGCGCGAGCAGGGCGATATCTACCGCCTGCTCGACGCGCCCTTTGGTATTACGCAGCCCTTTACCGACCCCGCCACACAGGCAACCTGGAGCCGTCTTAGGGAAGAGATGCGCGACTGGCTGGCGCGCGCCTAGCGCTCAAGCTGGGCTAGCAGCTCCTCGACGACCTCGACGGCATCACCGACAACCTTGTACTGGGCAGCACCAAAGATGGGGGCATCCGGGTCCTCGTTGATGGCGATGATGCATTCCGCCCCACCGATGCCGGCAAGATGCTGGATGGCGCCCGAAACACCGATACTCACAAGCATCTTGGGCGAAACCGATACGCCCGTCTGGCCAATCTGATGGCGATACTCCAACCAGCCGGCCTCCACGACGGGTCGCGTGCAGCCAAGCTCGGCTCCCAGAGCCTCGGCGAGCCTTCGCATCAGCGGCAGGTTTTTCTTGGAACCAATGCCGCGACCTACCACGACCAGGCGCTCGGCATCGGCGATTGAAGCCTGCTGTCCCCACTCCTCGGCGGGAATCGAGATCTCGACACGAGCCTTAGCATCATCCGCAAGTGCTATCTGGGTGATCGTGCCGGAGCGGCCGTAGTCAAAGTCGGGCGCCTTAAAGATGCCGGGGCGCACCGTTGCCATCTGGGGACGATGATTGGGGCAGACGATGGTGGCCATCAGGTTGCCGCCAAACGCCGGACGCGTCTGTTGCAGCAGCCCCGTCTCCGTATCCATCGAAAGCACGGTGCAGTCAGCCGTAAGGCCCGTCTGCAAACGCACGGCAACGCCGGGTGCCAGTTCGCGGCCAAAGGCGGTCGCTCCGTACAGAATGGCCTCGGGCTTGCGCTCTGCCA
Source organism: Collinsella sp. HCP28S3_B9 (assembly GCF_052066095.1). Lineage (NCBI taxonomy): Bacteria > Bacillati > Actinomycetota > Coriobacteriia > Coriobacteriales > Coriobacteriaceae > Collinsella > Collinsella sp. HCP28S3_B9. Next base: position 33,950 of record NZ_JBQHST010000017.1, on the reverse strand, counting down.
CCAAATCGCAGATGAGGCGAGCGTAGACCTCCACATCGTTCTGGCGCAGACGCTCGTCGCGACAGATCAGGACCTCGTCTGCACCGGCGCAAACCAGATGCTCCAGGTCACAGAGAGAACCCTCGGGGCCCATGCCGACCAGCGCCACCAGGCGACAGCCGCGTGTATCCGCAAGCTCGCGGCCCTTGCCCATGAGCTCGAAGGCAACGGGAGCCACCGTATCGTGCTCGTCGGTCTGCGCGAATACCCAAATGTCTCGATATGAATCGAGGTCAACCGCGCCGGCGGCCTCGTCGCGCTCGATCGAAATAGCATTGACGGGGCAAGCGTCGACGCACCCGCCGCATAGGATGCAGCCGTCGGTTACGCGGGCGCAACGGTTGGGCCGCTCGCCTTCCACTACGATGCCGCCCGAGGCACAGGCGCGAACGCAGCGACCACAGCCGATACAGGCTTCGCTATCGATAATCAGTCCGCTCATCTATGCCATCCCCTCGATAATCTTGGCAAGTTTCGCCGCCTGCTCGGACGCCGTTCCGTCAACGGCCTCGCACGTTTGGTCACGGTCGGGCACAAACGATCGCACGACCTGTGTCGGCGAGCCGGCAAGACCGCAGCGCGCGGGGTCGGCGTTCACGTCGGCAGCGTTGACCACGCGCACGTCCGCCTCCTCGGCCGCACGAATGCCGGCGATACTCGGCATACGCAGTTGGCCAATCTCCTTGGCAGTCGTCATCGCGCACGGCATCTCAAGATAGACCGTCTCCTCGCCGGCATCGCAGCCGTGAACAAGCGCCAGTGAACCACAGGTCGTAAAGCCCGCACTCTGCACGCAGCTCACGTCGGTCACGCAGGGAATCTCGAAGGCACCGGCAAGCTCGGGACCAATCTGGGCCGTATCGCCGTCCACCGCCATCTTGCCGCAGATGAGCAGGTCGAAGTCCTCGTCGAGCGCCTCGATACCGCACTTGAGGGCATAGGTGGTTGCCAGGGTATCGGCACCTGCAAAGGCGCGATCGGTTAGCAGCAGTGCGTCATCGGCGCCTCGGGCGATGCAGTCGCGCAATAGCGATTCAGTCGCGGGGATGCCCATCGACACCACCGTTACGCGCACGTCCATGCCAAAGCCGATAAAGTCGTCCTTCAGCGCCAGCGCGCATTCCAAAGCGCTCGCGTCAAAGGGATTAATGACCGCCTGCTTGCCATCGCGCACGATGGTATTGGTCTTGGGGTCCATCTTGACCTCGGTGCTGCCCGGCACCGCCTTGACGCACACCACCATATGGAAATCGCTCATCTTCACGCGCCCCCTTTCTGGACGAGCTCATCCAAGAGCTTCTCCGAAAACAGGTTACCGCGGCCCAGCTGCCCGGCAGGATCGAGCTGGAGCTTGAGCCGCGCCGACTCGACCATGGCCTCGTGACCGTACATCGTCTCCAAGAAGCCCGCCTTGATCTTGCCGACGCCGTGTTCGGCGGAGACAGCGCCGCCCATGGCCGTGACCTCGGAAGCCCACTGGGCAAAGAGCTCTTCGCCGCGGCGGTAATCCTGCGCATCGCGCGGCAGAATGTTCACATGCAGATGGTTGTTACCGATGTGCCCCCAGGCGGCAGATTCAAGCCCACTTTCGGCCAGCGTGCGGCGATAAAGGGCGATGACATCGGCCAAGTGCGCGTTGGGCACCGACATATCCGACCCCAGCTTGGTAATGGTGGGGTCCGTGCGGCGACGCTCGTCGATGAGCATGTTGACGCTCTCGGGCACCGCATGGCGGAAGAATCGCTGACACTCGCGATCGACCTCGGTGCGCGCGACCCATGTCGCATCGTCGCTGCCGCCCGCAAGCTCCAGTACCCACCCCAAGTGATACAGCTCCTCAGTCGCCTGGGCTTCGTCGTCGCAGTCGAGCTCCACGTAGACACAGACCTTGGCGTCTTTGTCGAGCGCCGGCAGCGAGGCGAACGCAGTCGACTGCTCGCGCTGACGACGCAGGATATCCAGGGCGCCCGCATCGAAATATTCGATGGCAGCCGCGTGGGACAGGACGGGACGTACAGAATCGGTGAAGGACACGGCCTTGTCTTCGCTGTCAAAGAAGCAGCTCACGCCCCAAACGACCGTAGGCGCCGCCTGCAGGGCAATCTCGAGCTCGGTGATGACGCCGAGTGTTCCACACGCACCGATAAACAGATCGATGGCATCCATATCGTCAGCAACGAAATAGCCCGAAGCATTTTTGGTCTTGGGCATGGTGTAGTCGGGAAGGTCGAGCTCGAGCGTGCGGCCCTGCACCGTGACGAGCGAAAGGCGACGACCCTGTGCAAAAACCTCGCCACGGTGAAGCTCGAGCAGGTCGCCATCGGTCAGCACGACATGAAGGCCCGTGACGTGAGGGCGCATGGGGCCGTAAGCGTAGCTACGGGCGCCGGAAGCGTTGCATGCCGCCATGCCGCCCAGGCAGGCAGATGCCTCGGTGGGATCGGTAGGAAAGAATTGCTCGGGAGCTTCCTGGAACTCCTCGTAGGCCTCAAGCGATGCCTGGTCCCAGCCGGCAGTCGGCAGCACTTTCTTGCCCAGTTGCTTGCGCAGCTCAGACAGCACGACGCCGGACGCCACGCGCAAAAGAAAGCGGCCCTGCTCGTCGCGGCGAATGCCTAGGTAGCGATTCATGCGGGAAGTATTGAGAATGTGACCGCCATGAGGCACGGCGCCGGCGGCAAGACCGGTCCGGGCGCCCTGAACCGTCACCGGGACACGCTCGGCATGGAGCTTTTCCATAATGGCGCGGACCTCGTCCTCCGTTGTCGGAAACGAGATGCTCGAGGCCTCGCCCGATGTGCGAGACTCATCGCGACCATACTCTTCGAACTCGTCGGTGAAGGGTTTGATGGTTGCAGACACGCGAACTCCCCCTTTAGCTAACTACAGTGTTTGCAGGGAAATGTTACCGCATCGTTTCACCGACATGTTCGAGACCGTCTCCATAATTGACGTTTTTAACGTTCGCGCAATTCGGCGAACGGTGGAATTTTCGAGACAAGCGACGCTTTTGCCACATGTTGCCGCGCAGCCACAACATGTGCATTTATCAGTCAAAAATAGTTGAGATTTTTTTCACATGCTTTTACCTGCGGAGATATCGGCTCGTCAAGCAATTGGTTAGTTATTGGGCAAGTTGCGGCTGATACGGTCGGCATCGACAGCCAAACCAATAGGAGTTTTGGCCCCAGAGCAGGGAGGTTTCCATGGCATATTACTGGCCCCAATACGGTTTCGCCATCGAAGTCGATGACGACCCCTATCTCTTGCCTTTCGACGAAGATGCATTTCCAGGTACGGAGGTCTACCACGTCACCACCGATGTGATCTGCGACCCCGAGTCGTTCTCGGCGCTCGCCCACCACATCGCGCGTATCCACAACATCGAGCTCCCTCACGACTTCGACGAGCTCATCTACTCGCGCCGCCTGATGCTTCACATGCTCTTTGGAGCGGACCCGTCCACGTTCGCACGTGTCTACACCACCAAGGACGCCGCATGAGTGCGAAGAAGCCGCCCCGCCTTGCAGGACTGGGGCGTCGCAAGAAACTCGTCGTTGTCTGCCTGGCTGTCGTCTGCGCCCTCATCGCCGTAGGGCTATACGCCTGGCAGTCGCAGCCCGTGCCCGAAGCGGGCGCCTCAGTCACGACGGCAGAAGGTAAATCGCGCCAAGAAATCCAGGATGAGCTCGACGCCATCGTCCGCGACAACATGATGACGATCTCGGTCGCGCCGGTCGCACAGTTGCAGGAAGGCGGCAAGTTGCGCGTCAACGTGCAAAACGTCCAAGACAACAAGTTTCCCCAGCGCTTCCGCGTGATTCAAAACGACGAGACCATCTATGAGTCCGGTGTGGTCGAAGCCGGCAAGACGGTTGAGACCTGCCCCGCCGGCGATATCCAAGAAGGCGAGGCATATATCGAGATTCAGGCACTCGATGCCAAGACCTACGACACCCACGGCAATCCGACGCGCGTCAAAGTGCGGGTGGCACAGGCAGAAGAATAGTGGCCGACGCGCTCGCAGGGGCAGCACCCTGTCCCCATTCGTCCAACCATCACGGAAACAGTCCGTGACGAGCAGAAAGGATCGATTATGAACACACCCATGAACCTGAACGGAGCCAGGGCACTCGCCGTGGGCGCAGGGCTTACGCTCGCACTTGCGATGGGCGCCGCGCCAACGGCGGCCATGGCAGAGGTGCGCGTTGGAACCACCGATGTGACGGTGAAGGCCGACATTAGCAATGTTTCGTTTAAGGCGCCAACGGTCATCCCCTTTGCCGCCAAAGCCGACGGAACGCTTGTAGGACCCTCCGACGAGACGATTACCATCGACAACCTCTCGGCATATGGCATCCACGTCACCAACATGAAGGTCACGGCCCAGAACGACTGGACAATCGTTGCAGACGCAAAGACGGGCTCGGCCCAGAACTCCATCGATTTTAAGGTTGGCCCCGATAACGCAGAAAAGGATGCCAGCTCGGCGACTCAGACTACGGGCCTCGATCTTTCCAAAGACGCAAGCTTCGACATGAAGTACAAGGACATTGCCGACGGAACGGACAAAATTAGGCTCAATGTGAGTGGCCACGTCGCCCGCGTCACGCGTGACATCTACCACGCCACCGGTACGGGAGATCAAGTGGCAAGCATCACCTGGACGGTCGAGCCCGGTGCGCACGCCACGTCCTAAGGCGATTGCACTGGCCGCCATCGTCGGCATCTTGGCGTCCGCACCCGCAATGGCCTTTGCTCAACAAGAGCAAGCGCAGGCGGCCACAGAAGTGACCGTCGATCTTTCGGGCCTTAATCGCGGCAGCCGTCACGAGCCGCTCGTCCAGACGAGCGACACCCGGCAACTCATTGCGGTAGGCGTCGCCACGGTGGGAGCAGGACTGACGTGCCTTGGCCTGCACATCAAACGCAACCAATAGCCAAGCACGACCGGAGTACGCGGAATAGATAGGAGAACCATGGCACCCAAAAACCTTTTGCCCGTTGCCGCGCTCTGCAGCGCACTGGCGAGCGGCACGCCTCTCGCCGCTTGGGCGACGCCCGCCACGGCAAGCTCCTTACCGCAAGCTCTGAACCCCGCGGCGAATTCGTCGGGTATCGTCGCCTGCCAACGTTTTTCGCTCGCACATGCCACGGTCCGAACCTCGGGATGCCTTCACCGCAATGCGGTCGACTCGATAGTCGTGGATATCAAGCGACCGGACAAGGAGAACGGCCCCCAGACAGGTTGCGCCATCTGCACATGGAAATCGGCTGCAGTCGACGCCGATGGCGACCCATGCGACTTAGAGCTGCGCATCGATATTGCCTCGGTCGATGACTCGGCGAACGGGGCAAAGGTCGTCTTCGACAGCGCGGCCCATGAAGAAGAAGGGGGTGTATGCCTGGGCTGCGTTCCCTCGAATGCCGATGGCGCGCAGCCCATCATCTCCTTTACGGCGTCGCTGCGGCTGACCAAGGCGGACACCGAAGCCATCGCAACGGGAGATGCGCCTTTGCTGTTCTACGCTGGCGACGCGGACGACCAAAAGGCTCAAAGCACCAGGCAGAAGGGCTCGCTTAACCTCACGCGCGGATCAGAACCCGCCCCCATCAATATCGATGCCCAGGAGCCGGGCGTGCAGCGCATTCTCGCCGATCCGGCGCTGCTCCAAATGACGTGGCACGGAGTGGGGTCCGTCGAGATTGCCGCTCCTATATCGAGCGATAATGACAAATCCCCCAAAGACGAGGTCGCAGACGCACCGGCACATGTTGACGATGCATCATCAGAAGGCAACGCTGCGGTTCCTCTCGAGAAGCCAAGCGGCAGCGCCACCGAACTAGGCGATTCCCAACCGAAAGACGGCCTGGACTTTGCCGCTCCCCCAGGTGTCGACGAAGGCAACTGTTGCATGATGGTCGCGCTCGACCACACGGAAACCGTCGATGCTGCAAGCATTGAGCCAGTCGCTGCCAATGCGCCCCGCCGCAAAAATATCCTCATCGCATTCCCCAACACCGTCGAGCTCGTCTTTTTGCCTTCGGGCGAAGTCGTCGCGCCTACGGCACTTACAGCAGTGGGAGCAAAGAGCGCATCGAACGATATCCAAGCTATCTCGGCACTTGATGCCACAACGACCGCCAAGTTACACCTTTATTCCGTTGCAGCAGACGGAACGCGAACCGAAGAATTCGACGGAACCAAGCTTTTGGTTCCTCGTCGCATCGGTATCCAAGAAGACGTCCCCTATCAAATGGAACTTGAAGGGTTCGATCGCGCACGAGATGCCGACATCATTGCAGCAGCCATCGAATCCCCACAGCACCTCATGACGCTGCGCTTCGACTTTAGCCCCATCCTGTCCTAGACCGCTAACTGCCGCTTGGCTCGGATACTGAGCGCCCCTCCCCGTTCTGCTACGATTGCCGCGTTGGCATCAATTACAGGAGGGTTCATGCCGGGTTTAGGAACGATCATCAACGTCGCGCTTTTGATCGCGGGCGGTCTGCTTGGCCTTATGGGCGGGCGCTTCATTACGCCTCGCATCCAAGACACGCTCATGAAGGCGTCGGGGTTGTGTGTTCTGTTTATCGGCTTGGGCGGCACCATGCAAAAGATGCTCGTTATCGATGGAGAGGCGTTGGCGACCACCGGCACCACCATGCTTATCGTCTCATTTGCCCTCGGTTCGCTCATCGGCGAGGCCATCAACCTGGAGGCCGCCATCGAGAACCTCGGCGAATGGCTCAAGCGCAAAACCGGCAGCGAAGGCGACAACGAGTTCACCAACGCCTTTGTCTCGGCATCGCTCACCGTGTGTATCGGTGCCATGGCCATCGTAGGATCGATTCAGGACGGTCTGCTCGGCGACTGGTCCACGCTTGCCCTGAAGGGCGCGCTGGACTGCATCATCGTCTGCACCATGACGGCCTCGCTTGGCCGCGGCTGCATCTTCTCGGCCCTGCCCGTTGCCGTATTCCAGGGCACGATCACGCTTTTTGCCGGCTCACTCTCCCCCATCATGACCACCGCAGCCCTCGACAGCCTTTCGCTTGTGGGCTCTATGCTCATCTTCTGTGTTGGGGTTAACCTTATTCGACCTCAGACCTTCCGCACGGCCAACATGCTCCCCTCCGTCGTCGTGGCGGTCATCTACGCCCTCTTGTTCTAAATCTATCTACGTAGCGGTTTCTCGAACACCTGTTTGATGCTGTGCTATGATATGAGGTCACCGAAGCTGCGTTAGGAGAGGAGAAGCGGTGGCCGACCAGGACGTCAAGATGCTCATCGAGCGCATTATGGCCGAGGCCCGGACCCATCAGTCCGCCCGCTTCTCAAACGAAATCTATGCTGACGAGCCGATTCTCAAGACCGGTCGACAGATGCAGAACTTCCTCCCCGACCAGTACCGCAAGATGCGCGAGATATCACGCTGGCAAGATGATCCCAAAGGCGGCGCGGGACGTTGGCTATCGGAGGCGGAGCTCTTTTACCGCCAAGGCCTGCTGATGGCCGACTTCGAGGACGATTGTCCCTACAACGGCACCTTTAAGTCGTACTTTCCCACCTACAATGCCATGAGCGATCGACAGTTGCGCGGCTACTTTACCTGGCGTGCCCAAGTGCGCCGCGGAACTGTCGAGGAAACGTCTACGTCCTTTGCCTTCCTGTATCTCTATGAGCTGATCTGCGGCATTGGCGTAGATGACCCACTCGATGGCTTTAGCAAGATCAAGGCCTTTTGGAACGCCTATCGTGCCTTCGAGCCCGGCATCGACCGGTTTGCACGCGTGTGGTTGCAAGATTACGCCGTTTTCCACGGGCTCGACCCCAAACTGCTTCGCGACTCTAAAACCGTCATGTTCGATAACGCCCTTATCGAGCTGCGGCGCGCGGCTCGAGACCTTGCACCTGCACCGACGCCGTCGGACCTGGCGCCTGCGCGTCGCAAGACCTCCGAGCCTACGCTCCCCCTCCCGCCCGACGAGGCGGGCGAGGAGCGACTCATGGCCGCTATCAACGCCCTCTCCACGTATAACCTCGATAACTCTAGACTCGATCGCAGCCACCATCGCGACCTACGCCACGTGGCATGTGCCGTGTACGTCCGCATGGCGCGCTACTATGACACGCACCGAAAGACCGGTATCGTGGCGAGCTTGTTTGGGGAGGAGACGGCCATGCCCTATACCATGTTTGCCTCGGCCGTGTTCTTTGCGCCCGAGCGCCACGAGGACTGCGAATACCGTCTTGACCCCATCCATATCTACCGCTGCCAAAACGGTTTTTGGGAATGCATGCGAATTCACGGCAGCAGGCAAAAGAGCAGCAAGCTTGGTGAGATGATGCGCGCCTGCGACCAACGTCTGCGCCTGGCCCTAGCCCCCGCCCACCCCCTGAAGGAGGAGAAGGTCCCCAAATATCTGGCAAAAATCATCGATGACGAGATCGTGGCATGGCTTTCGTGGGATGCCGCACACCAGCCCGTCAAGATCGATATCGATTTGAGCCAGCTGGGGCACATTCGGAGCGCCGCCGCGCAAACGCGTGAAGCGCTTTTGATTGATGAGGAGCGCGAGGACGGCACGCCCGTGGAAGCCGAGGCAACGCTTATCGAGCAGCCGGGCCGCGAGCCTGCGCCCGGCATGACTGCCGAACCTGGCGAGATGACCATTCAGCAAGACGAACCCGACGAGCCGACTGTCTCCGCCGAAGAGTTTGGCGTCATGGCACCGCTCCTCGTGTCTGCGCCCGCACCCGTAACGCCCGCGTCTGCCGAAGCTACGAACAAACTCGCGCCCGCCGAAGATGCCTTTCTTCGCGCGCTCCTCGAGCAAAACACAGCGCAAGCGACATCGGCAGTGGAGAGGTCGGGCCAGAGCGAGGATATGCTCGTCGACAACATCAACGAGACGCTCTTTGACCTGGTGGGAGACACCGTTATCGAGTTCGGCGCGGCAGGACCGCAAATTATCGAGGATTACGAAGCAGACGTGAGAGGATACCTAGACCATGAGTGATACCGCATCCGCAGCACCCCGCGTGCCCAAGCGCGTCGCTGCCGTCATTCTCAACTCACTCAAGGGCGGTGTGGTCCCGCGCATCGGCCTTCCCTATATCACCGTAGGGCGCGAGGTCGAGATCCGCGCCCTGCTCACCGATTTGAGTCTCATTGCCGACGGTGGCGCGAGCTTCCGGTTTCTGGTCGGTCGCTACGGCGCAGGCAAGAGCTTTTTGCTCCAGACCATCCGCACGCACGCCATGGGCGAGGGGTTCGTCGTCGCCGATGCCGACCTGTCGCCCGAGCGCCGCCTGCAGGGCGGTCAGGGGCAGGGCCTTGCCACCTACCGTGAGCTCATCCGCAACATATCGACCAAGACGCGCCCCGAGGGCGGTGCGCTCAACCTTATTCTGGATCGCTGGGTCGCCTCGTGTGCCGACGTCGACGAGTCGGTCGTCAATGCCCAACTGGCCCCGCTCGAGGAGATGGTCCACGGCTTCGACTTCGCCCGCATGCTCCGCCGCTACCGCACGGCCGTATCCGAGGGCGATGAAGAGGCCATGAGCCGCGTAACCAAATGGATCCGCGGCGAATACCGCACCAAGAGCGAGGCTCGCGCCGAACTGGGTTCCTCGACCATCATCAGCGATGACGACTGGTACGACTACGTTAAACTCATTGCGCGCTTTTTGGTCTGCAGCGGCTACAAGGGCATGCTGGTGCTCATCGACGAACTCGTGAATCTGTATAAGATTCCCAACGCGATCACGCGCCAATACAACTACGAGAAGATCCTGACCATGTACAACGACACGCTCCAGGGCAAGGCGCAGTACCTGGGCATGATCATGGGCGGCACGCCAACCTCCATCGAAGACCGCCGCCGCGGCGTGTTCTCCTACGAGGCCCTGCGCAGCCGACTCGCTCAGGGCCGCTTTGCACGCGAGGACCTTAAGGACATGCTCGCGCCCATCATCCGTCTGCAGCCACTCACCTACGAAGAGTTGCTGGTGCTGATCGAAAAACTCATGCAAATTCACGCCGGCTACTTTGGCTGGACGCCCACGCTTACCGAGAGCGACCTGGTGGACTTCCTCAAGATTGAGTTCGGTCGCGTGGGAGCCGACACGCATCTGACGCCGCGCGAAGTCATTCGTGACTTTATCGAGCTGCTCGACATCCTATGCCAAAACCCCGACGCCAACGTGGCCGAGCTGCTGCAAAGCGTCGGCGGTGACGCGCCAGCAGCCGCAACAGACGACACCGGCACCGCAGGCGCCGACCGCAACTTCGCCGAATTCGCCATCTAACCTGCCAAAAAGGGACAGGTTTATTTTGGCAGGTTTTATCTGGGCAAACATTGAAGCAGTCATGCAGTAAGCCACTGCCCGCCGCGTTGAGAGATTCGCTTTTGAAAGGAGGCCCCGTGAACGCTTTTGACCGCTACGCCCCGTTTATCCAAGACTTCATCTACTCCCACGATTGGGAAAGTCTCCGCTCCATTCAGGTTGCGGCGGCAGATGCCATCTTTAACACACAAGACAATGTGCTCCTGACGGCATCCACGGCTTCCGGCAAAACCGAGGCGGCCTTCTTTCCCATCCTGACCGAGTTTTGGGAGAAGCCGCCCGCGAGCGTGGGCGCCCTCTACATCGGCCCCCTCAAGGCGCTCATCAACGATCAGTTCGTCCGCCTTAACGACCTCTGCGAAGAGGCCGATATCCCTGTCTGGCACTGGCATGGCGATGTCTCGCAGTCGCACAAGGCTAAGCTCATCAAAAAGCCGAGCGGCATCTTGCAGATTACGCCCGAGTCACTCGAGGCGCTCCTGATCCATAAGCACATGGCGATCCCGCGCATGTTTTGCGACCTGCGCTATGTGGTCATCGACGAGGTCCACTCGCTCATGCGCGGCGACCGTGGCGGGCAGACGCTCTGCCTTATCGAGCGACTCTCGCGCATGGCCGGCGTGCAGCCTCGACGCATTGGCCTTTCGGCCACCATCGGCGACCCCGAGCGCACGGGCGCTTTTCTCTCACAGGGAACGGGACGTGACTGCGTTATCCCCCGTTTTGAGGAACCGCGCCGCGTGTGGCGCATCTCCATGGAGCACTTCTACAACTCGGGTCCCCAGGCACAGCAGCGGGGATTCGAGAGCATGGGTCCTCAAGAGGCCGAAGTGCTTGTCTCCGAGCGCATTGAGGCAGCGGCACCCACGGCGCTGCCGGCCGACACCCAAGGCATGAGCCACAGCGGACAGCCCACACAGGAGGAGCGCCGTCAACGTCGTGAGCGAGCACGGGGCAAGGCCGCTCCCAAGGACCGCCAAACTTCTTCGGCCCCCGAGGGCGAAGTCGACATCCCCCGGGCCGCCGAGCAAGCGCTCCTCAACCCCACCGACACCGCACCCGACAACGCCGATCCCGGCATGGGCTATATCTTCGAACACACCCGCGGGCGCAAGTGTCTGGTCTTTGCCAACTCGCGCGAGGAGGCAGAGGCCGTATGTTCCATGCTGCGCAGCTACTGCGAGAGCCGACACGAGCCTGACCGTTTCCTCATCCATCACGGCAATCTTTCGGCATCGTTGCGCGAGACGGCAGAAGAGCTCATGCGCGATGAGGAGCAGGCACAGACGACCGTCACCACCTCTACGCTTGAACTTGGCATCGATATCGGCCGTCTGGAGCGTGCGTTTCAGATCGATGCGCCATTTACCGTCAGTTCCTTTTTGCAGCGAATGGGCCGCACGGGACGCCGCGACCTTCCGCCCGAGATGTGGTTTGTCATGCGCGAGGAAGAACCCGAGCCGCGCACGATGATGCCCGAAACCATTCCGTGGAAGCTCCTGCAGGGCATCGCACTCGTACAACTCTATCGCGAGGAAAAGTGGGTCGAGCCGCCCGAGCTCGATCGACTCCCCTACAGTCTGCTCTATCACCAGACTATGTCGACGCTTGCCAGCACCGGAGAGCTCACGCCGGCAGAACTTGCCCAGCGCGTGCTCACGCTCAGTTATTTCCACCGCGTCTCAGCCGATGACTATCGCGTGCTGCTGCGTCACCTCATTAAGATCGACCATATCCAGGTCACCGAGGGCGGCGGACTCATCGTGGGCCTCGCGGGCGAGCGCATCATCAACAATTTTAAGTTCTACGCCGTGTTCCAGGAAAACGAGGAGTTCACCGTCCGCAGCGAGTCGGCCGAGCTGGGCACGATCGTCAATCCCCCACCGCCCGGTGAACGCATCGCCATCGCCGGGCACTGCTGGATTGTCGAGGAAGTGGACTGGAAGCGCCATACCGTCTTTGCCACGCAGGTCAAGGGCCGTGTACCGGCTTACTTTGGCGACTGCCCCGGCGACATCAACACGCATGTACTCGAGCGCATGCGTAAAGCGCTCAACGAACATGCCGCGTATCCGTACCTTATGGGCAACGCGCGAGCCCGTCTGGCGCAGGCTCGCCATACGGCCGAGATTTCGGGTGCGGGCACTAGGCCACTCATTAACCTGGGCGGCGACACCTGGGTGCTCTTCCCCTGGCTGGGCAGCTATGCCTTTTTGGCGCTCGAGCGCATGCTCAAGATTAAATGTGCCGCGGAGCTGGGCCTTCGCGGACTCGACCCGTCGCGCCCGTACTTTATGCAGTTTAAGATGAAGGCCGACGAAGAGACGTTCTTTGAGGTACTCGCCGCCGAGGCCGAGAAGGACTTCGATCCCATCGAGCTCGTCTATCCCGGCGAGGTGCCTTACTTTGATCGTTACGATGAGTTCGTTCCCGAAGAGCTCGTGCGTAAGGGCTTTGCCGAAGGCGTGCTCGACATAGATGGCATGAAGCAACGTGTCCGCAGCTGGCGCGACCACGCCTAAAACGGGGCTGACTATATGAGCAGTCAATTTGGGACGGGGCTATTTTAGCTGCCCTTGCAGGTAAAGCGAAAGGTTTGGCCGATTAGTGGCAGGGATAGCTAAAATAGCCCCGTCCCAAATTGACTGCTCCCGATGTGGAGCGAGCCGGCATCCGAACGCAGCTAAAAAGCCCCGTCCCAGAAAGACTGGTCGCAGAAAGACGCGCTAGTCGTGAAGGACGGCGCCGAGGAAGTCGGCGTCAAAGGGCACGGCTTCGGCAAAGGCATAGTTCCCGTCGCTGGCGATGAGCAGGTAGTTTTCCTCGCCGCCGAACTCTGTATCGCCACAGGGGACCACCCAGGCGTGGGCGAATACCTCGAGTGCCCTGGCAGCGCAGTCGCGCAGGAACGTTACATCGCTCCCCTCGTTTGCGCTCACGATATTGGCAACGTAGATACCCCCGGGGTTCAGGCTGCCCCGCACTAAACGCAACGCCTCAACCGTCGCCAGCTCGCGTACGGGCTCGGCACCGCCAAAGCAATCGCTCACGACCACGTCGTAGCGACGATGGCCCACACTCGTCACACCCAGATACGAGCGAGCCTCAGCGGTTATCACCCGCAGGCGATCGCCCGCCGCGCGCTCTAGCTCGTCTAGGTAGAACCAGCGGCGCGCCAGGCGCGTAATCTCTCCGTCATACTCGATAACGTCCATGCGCAGGCCCTCGTGCGACATCAGCGCAAATTTGGGATAGGCAAACCCGCCGCCACCTAGCATAAGCATACGGCTGATACCGTGACCATAAACGTCACGCATCGCATCCTCGGCCTCAAACACGTCGTCAAACGCGCGATAATACGCAAAGACGGGCTCCGCCCAGCGCTCGCCGACGTAACTCGCGCTTTGGTAGACACCGCCTTGCACCAATACGCGGACTTCATCGCCGCCCTCATCGTGCACGCGTTTCACACGCGCCAATCCATTGCGGGTTCGCGCGACCTGCAGGCAGGCAGCGCGAACAGCGACGGCAGCCGCGCCCAGCGCCGCGGCTCCCAGAGCAACACCGGCAACAACGCCGGCAGAAACACTCGGCTTGTTCATCTAGAGCTCCTTTTGCAGATAAAGGCCATGGTCATAAAATCCAAGATGGCGATAGTACTCACGTGTGCCAATCGAGCTGATCACGTTGATGCGTGCATACCCCGCATCCCGGGCAATCTCGCACGCACGCTCTACGAGCAAACGCCCCAACCCGTGATGCTGCGCCGCCTGGCCCTGGTCGCCCACGCGCGCCGCCATGCCGTACACGTGCACCTCGCGAATCATCGCCTCGTCCGGCGTCGTCGGCAACTCGTCCGCATGCGCGGCAACAAACGAATGGTCGGGCAGCGACAGGCGCAAAAAGCCCGCAATCTTGCCCTGCGGCGTCACCCACTGCAAAAAGCGCTCGTGCGTCACCGGTGTCTCGTACGCCACATCCTCGTCAAGGGTCAGCTCATCCAAGTCGGCACCCGCCGTGCTGATCTCGCGATAGCGAATCTCACGCACCGTCGCACCGTCACCCCGAGCAGCCAGGCGGTTCTCGACGAGCTGACGCAGGTTGGGCTTCTTGTTGCCCACCATAATGTCATCGGAGCTAAAATCGCGGATCATGCGGCTGATACGGCAGAACGGCGGCGTCACCACGATGTCATCGGCCAACACGTCGAGCAGCTCCTCCTCGGTATAGGGGCGCCACTCGCCGCGCTCGTAACAGCCCACCAGACGCGAGCCCTCGATGAGCGCGCACGGGTAGACCTTGACCTCGTCGGGCATAAAGGCCCCCTCGGTCATAAAGCGCTCGTAGTCGCGCTTGTCCCCCTCGGGTGTGGCACCCAGCAAGTTGAGCATAAAATGCGCGTGAATCTTAAAGCCAAACAGGCGCGCAAGCGAAAACGCCCGCTCGATTTGCCCCACCGAAATGCGACGCTCGTTGATATCGAGCAGGTACTGGTCGAGGCTCTGGATGCCCATCTGGATCTTGGTGCAGCCCAGGCGGCGGATGAGCGTAAGCGCCTGCGGCGTTACGGCATCGGGGCGCGTCTCGATAACGAGTCCCACCACGCGATGCTTCGCCGTCTCGTTGATGTGCTGCTGACGCTCGAGCTCCTCCATCGTTGCCGTCTGCCACTCGGTGACCTCGCCCCACGGCGTACCGGGGCCGTACAAACGACGCACCGCACGGTTATAGCCGCCCACGGCAGCATCCACACGCTCCTGCTCGTCGGCAACGTCGGCAGCGAGCTCGGCCTCGTCTGTCGCAATGCCGGCAGCCCGATAGCGCTCGCGGCGCTCCGCTACCACCGGCGGCAGCGCATCGGCGGGTGCATCGTCGAGCAGACGCCCCGCCTCGGCACGGCTGATACCCGGACGCGCCAACATGGGGTTGGCCGCCACGCCGGCGACGGCATCGTCATTGAGCGCACGGAAAAGCTCCGACATAAACCATGTCTGATAGCCTTCCGGATAGTCGCTCCAGGTGCCGCCAAGCACAATGAGCTCAATCTTATCGGTCGCATGCCCCATCTGCGAAAGCGCGGTCAGACGAGCGCTCACCTGCAGATACGGATCGAAGCAATTTTGCTCCGCGCGGGCGCACGCGGGCTCGGCATGCAAATAGCTTTTGGGCATACGCAGGTCGTTGGGGCAAAACAGGCAATCGCCCGAGCACGGCCACGGCTTGGTGATGACGGTAATGGTCGCTACGCCCGAAGCCGTGCGGCGCGGCTTCATGCGTAGCACCTGCAGCAGTTGACGTTCCAGATCGGAATCGACATTCCACGCAGCCCAACGAGCCGGATCCTCACGTTTAACCCGCTGGTAGAACGGCAGCAGACGGCGCTTGGCCAGATCGCGCTTGTCGGCACCCTCACGGCGCGCCTCGGCATGTATCAGTTTGACGAGCGCCTTGTCGTCTACGGTCTCGCCGCAACGCAGGGCTTTAAGTATGTTCAAGATAATCTGTTCCATGCCCCCATTGTAAAGGCAAAGGCGCCGGAGCCCGTCACGGCCCCGGCGCCTCCATCAAACAGCGCGTCTAAGCATCTATGCTTGCGGACCAGCCCGCAGCCATCACTCCGAATCAAACGACATGTCGCCCAAACCGACCTCAAAGCGATATGTGGCGGACTTGTCACCGTTATCGAACTCAAGATTCGAAACCATCTCACCGTCATAGCTATCCGGAAGGAAATCGCTCTCGAAGTCGCCACATCCCACGGTGAGGCTCGCCTTAAAGCCCGTAGAGTTCGGAACCGTCATCTCCACATCGCCCGTGCCCACACTCACGTCCATCGACTTCGCGGGGGCCTGGTAGAGCTCGAACGTCACATCGCCCGAACCGACCTCAGCGCTGAGCGCATCAGTCACGCTGCCCGAAAACTCTACATCTCCCGCACCCAGGAAAAGGTCGAAACCATCACAGATGACACCGGCAATCTGCAGATCACCCGAGCCCACGTGCGCGTTGACTCCCTTCAAATGTTCGGCAACACGGCGTGGCAGCTCAACCGTAACTGAGCGATCGATTGCCTTACCGTCATCACTTCCAAACTGGGAAACCTTGAGCGTCGAGTCCTCGACGGATGCGATGTTTTGCGTCGCGGCCTTGGAGGCATCCATACCCTCGGCAACGCGCCCCCGCTCTATAACGCGAGCCTTGTTGCCATCAACAACCTTGACGTCCACCGAAGCCGCATTGATATCGAAATCGAGGTAGCGGAACTCATCGGCATCAAAAGTCGCACTCGAAAGTTGCTGAGGCCGAGCGGAATAGTTACCGCTATTCAAGGAATCGTCCTCGTCAAACATATCGTCAAAATCAGACAAATGGCCAGATAGAATACCGGTCGTACGCACCATATCGGAATGAGCCAATAGCCGCGAAATGCCAAAGACAAGCCCAATGATAAGCACAAACGCTCCGACGCCAACGCCCAAGCGTACCTTGGATTCATGCGAAAGCTTCATCATTCATCACCCTCTTTGGCAATCGGCTCAGCGGTGGTCGCGGTAGCCACATCAGTATCAACCGCAGCGGAAACATTCTGAGCCCTAGCCGTCACCGATGCCGGACCAACCTGAATATCACCGCGCGCCCAATCGCCATCGAGCGCACGCGCCACCCAGTGATAGATGGGAATCGTAAAGAAGATCAGCGCGGCAAAGGGGCCGGCGCCAAACGGGAACATCAGCAAAAAGAACAGCAGCCAGCACACGGCCCAATACGGGAACGACTGGAACGGGCCCTTCACCGGAGTCGAGCCAACTGCGCCGCCACTCGTCGCCTGCGCCGTAGCAGCATTGGCGGCCTGCGCACTCCAGCTTGCCGCTTGCGCCGCCTTGGCCGCAGCATCACTCGCCTGTGTTGCCGCCTCGGTGGCACGTGCCGCCGCCTCATGGGTGCGGGCGCGCTCCGCGGCCTCGGCCTCGCGCTGACGGGCGCGGTCCTCGTTCTCAAACTCGATATCGTCCTCGATCTCGTCGCTCGGATTGAGCAGCTCGTCCAGGCTCACGCCATAGAGCTTGGCGAGCGAGATCAGGTTCTCGGTATCGGGCGAGCTCTCTGCGCGTTCCCATTTGCTGACCGCTTGGCGCGACAGTCCCAGCTTTCGCGCCAGCCCTTCTTGGCTAAAGCCTTTGCTGCGGCGAAGGTCGGCGAGCCGCTGCGCAGTTTCTACATTCATGGTTCCTCCTATGTGATGCCAGCCGTGCCGCCGGACCGTTTTTGTTCTTAAGGCGCCTTGCACAGTTAAAAATCTATCCGCCACCGCCAAAAGCATGCCACCTATTCTAGTGAGATTTTTGACAACCGGCGGTTGCGGGTGCATATGAGCTGCGGAAATGTGTCCAAACAAAGCAATGGCACCTAGCTTGGTTGTCCCCGTTGCGGCGTTAACGGTAGTATGGTCGTACTGTTAATTTCGCACCGCCAACGGAGGGAGTCCCGCGCCGTGAACCGCGATTTCGCCTCATCGCTCATCCAGCTCAACAACACGTTCTATCGCGAGCACTCCGCCTCCTTTTCCGATACGCGTCAGGCCCCGTGGCCCGGCTGGGTACGCACCATGGATATCGCGCTCGAGCAGCTCGACGTCGCCACAATCGAGCATCCCGTCCGCGTCTTTGACCTTGCCTGCGGCAATATGCGATTCGAGAACTTTGCCGCCGGCGGCGCACTTGCCGCCAAGGGCGTCGACGGCGCAAACTCCTCGGCAGATGCCAGCTGCCCGTTTGAGTTCTATGGCGTCGACTCGTGCCAAGACCTGGCCATCGATGCACGCGGTCACGCCCTGCGCATTCCCAACCTGCACTTCCAGGAACTCGACGTGCTCGATGCCCTCATGAAGCTCAACCCCGCCGAGACACCCGACGTGCTTTTCGACGCCCCGCTCGCCGACATCTCGGTCTGCTTTGGCTTTATGCACCACGTGCCGTCGTGCGAATACCGCGTGCGCGTGCTCGACGCCCTGGTGCGCCAGACGCGCCCGGGCGGCATCATCGCCATTAGCTTTTGGGAGTTCATGAACGACGAGCGCATGGCGCGCAAGGCCGTTCGCGCCGAGGCCCGTGCCGAGCTCACCCCGCCGTTTGAGGGTTACGATTCAGCGCAGTTTGAAGCCGGCGACCACCTCATTGGCTGGCAAAACGACCGCCATGCTTACCGCTATTGCCACCACTTTGACGATCAGCAGATCACCGACTTGGTGCGCGGCGTGCGCACGTTCTACAAGAGCGGCGAGGTCCCCGTACGCGAGCTTGAGCGCTTCCATGCCGACGGTCGCAGTGGCGAGCTCAACCGCTACGTGATTCTCAAGCGCCTGTAGGCACCGACGAGCCGCCGACGAGCCGCACCGCGTCTTTCGGGCAAGCTATGCCTACCCTTTTTTCAACCCATTGACGGAACGCGCAGCTAAGCGTTCCATACTTATGACCAAGGAGCCTCATGGGAGCCGTCCACGTTCGCACGCCTAAGAACTTTGTGCTCGAAGAGCGCCTGGAGCGCTACGCCGATGCGATTGAGACGAACCCTGAAATCTATGCCGGAGATTGGCGCGAGGCCTGTGCGCCCGCAGGCAGCAAGTCTTTCGAACACCTTCACCTGGATCTTGGCTGCGGCAAGGGAACGTACCTTGTAGAGCGCGCGGCCCAGGAGCCAAACACGCTCTTTATCGGCATGGACCAGGAGCCCATCTGCATCGCCTATGCCGCACAGAAAATCTGCGAGCAGGAACTGACCAACGCACTCGTCCTGCCCCGAGGCGCCGCATCGTTGCCGCAGCTGTTTGCCACGGGCGAGCTCGATGCCATCACCATCAACTTTCCCACGCCGCAGCCTAAGGCCAAGTACGCCAAAAAACGACTCGTCCATGTCGACCATCTGATGCTCTACCGCCCGCTTTTTTCAGCCGGCGCCACCGTCACGCTGCGCACCGACAGCAAGCCATTGCGCGACTACGCCCTGGGGCAGTTTGCCGCGGCCGGCTACGACACACTATGGGTAAGTGACGACGTTCGCCGCGACCATCCCGAGCATCCCGAGACCGAATACGAGCGCCGCACGCGCGAGATGGGTGCCGCCGTCTATGGCATTTGCGCCACTCCCGACGCGCTGCCCAGCGACGAACAGCTCACGGCGGGCCGCGCGCAGGAGCAAAGCCTTGCGTGCTACCTGCCCGACAATCTCGATGAGCTCACCTACGTGCCCCTCGGCATGGAAGAGGCCGTCGAGAACTTTAAAAACCGCGCCCGCAAGGGCAAGAAGCGCTTACCGCAGGAGTCCCAGGGGCCTCTGATGGTCGCGGCTTCGGCAAACAAGCGCAAATAGGCGCCAGCAAACGACCCTCAAATCTAAGTGAGTAGACTTTTTTGCAATAGCCAAGCACAACCCGCATAACCAATACTAAAACCGCAGGTAGAGCCTTTGCGCAAAAGCCATGTGCTCGCGATATTGCAAAAAGTCTACTCACTTAGCTGGCAACCGCACCAAACAGCTGGGCAGAACGCCCATTTCCTGCATTTTCTTGCCTGCGAACGCATCGATGCGACGCTACGCCATAATAGTTGGCGGACAATCGCGAGAGAAAGCAAACACATGGCACAGACCACGACAGATACCGCCGCCAGCACCGTCTCCGGTGCCGGCGCCGCCAGCTCGTTCTCGGGCGGCACGGGAACCGAAGCCGAGTTTGGCTCGCTCGGCGCGCTCTCTCCCACCTGGTGGGAGCCCGAGGACGGCAGCGAGCCCGAACCATGGCTCACGCCCGATCAGGCCTTCGAACGCTTCTTTGAATGGACGAGCGACCGTGGCATTGAGCTGTGGGATCACCAAGAAGAGGCCCTCATGGACCTGGCCGCCGGCGATCACGTCATTTTAGGCACACCGACCGGATCGGGTAAATCGCTCGTCGCACTGGGCATGCTCTTTATGGGCATGGCTCAGGGCAAGCGCTGCTATTACACGGCCCCCATCAAAGCCCTGGTCAGCGAAAAGTTCTTCGACCTGGTACAGGTACTCGGCCGCGATAACGTCGGCATGATCACCGGCGATACGCATATCAATACCAAGGCGCCCGTCATCTGCTGCACGGCCGAAATCCTTGCCAACGATGCGCTGCGCGAGGGCGAGGGCGCCGACGTGGGCTGCGTGGCCATGGACGAGTTCCACTACTTTGCCGACCCCGACCGCGGCTGGGCCTGGCAGGTACCGCTGCTCACCCTGCCCCACACGCAGTTTATGCTCATGAGCGCCACGCTCGGCGATGTCACCGCGATCGCCGCCTCGCTCGAGGAGCACACCGGCGCTGCTTGCGACTTGGTTGTCGATGCCCCGCGTCCTGTTCCGCTGAGCTACGACTATGTGACGACCTCCCTCGAGGGCACGGTCGAGCTCGCGATGCGCCGCGGCGAGGCCCCGCTCTATATTGTGCACTTTAGCCAGGATGCCGCCCTTGCGACGGCACAGTCGCTCGCCAATTTTGGCATCGCCAGCAAGGAGCAGCGCGAAGCCATCAAAGAAGCGGCAAAGGGAACGAGCTTCTCCACGGCCTTTGGCAAGATTCTCAAGCGCCTGCTTGGATGCGGCGTCGGCGTGCACCATGCTGGCATGTTGCCGCGCTATCGCCTGCTGGTCGAGCGCTTGGCGCAGCAGGGCCTGCTGCCCGTCATCTGCGGTACCGATACGCTCGGCGTCGGCATCAACGTGCCCATCCACACCGTGGTGCTCACCGCGCTCACCAAGTTCGATGGTTACAAAATGCGTCGTCTGCGCGCCCGCGAGTTCCATCAAATTGCCGGTCGCGCCGGTCGCTCGGGCTTCGATACCGAGGGCATGGTAATCGCCGAGGCACCCGAGCACGAGATCGAGAATGCCAAGCTTATGGCCAAGGCGGGCGACGACCCCAAAAAACTCCGTAAGATTAAAAAGAAAAAGGCCCCCGAGGGCTTTGTCTCATGGAACAAGCAAACTTTTGAGCGCCTGATCGAGACGCAACCCGAAACACTCAAGCCACGCCTGCGCATCACGCACTCTATGGTGATTAGTGTGGTCGAGCAGGGCGGCAATGCCCGAGCCCGCGTACACGACCTCATCGAGACAAGCCTGCAGACCCCCGAAGAGAAGGCCAAGCTTGAGGTTCGCGCCGACGAGATCTTCGCCACGCTCATCGACTCCGGCGTCGTCGTGCGCACCGAGGTGCCGCCCGCACCCGACGCTCCGGCTGACGCCGCGCCGGACATCGACTACGCGCTGACGGTCGACCTGCCCGAGGACTTTGCGCTCGACCAGCCGCTCTCGCCGTTTTTGCTTGCCGCGCTGGAGCTGCTCGACCCCGAAAGTGAGACCTATACCATGGACCTCATTTCGATGGTCGAGGCCACGCTCGAGGACCCCAAGCAGGTATTGCGCGCACAGGAGCGCGCCGCACGCGATCGCGCTATGGCCGAGATGAAGGCCGACGGCATCGAGTATGAGGAACGCTTGGAGCGCATTCAAGACGTCACGTACGAAAAGCCGCTCGAGGATTTGCTCGACGCCGCTTTTGACAAGTACTGCCAGGAAGTGCCCTGGGCAAACGACTACCAGCTCTCTCCCAAGAGTGTCCTGCGCGATATGCTGGAAAGCGCGAGCGATTTTAAGGGTTACATTCAAAAGCTCGGCATCGCCCGCTCCGAGGGCATTTTGCTTCGCTACCTGGCAGAGGCCTACCGTTCGCTCGACCGCACCGTACCCATCGAGAAGCGCGACGAGCGCCTGCGCGACATTATCTCGTGGCTGGGCTTTGTGGTGCGCTCGGTGGACTCGAGCCTGGTGGACGAGTGGGAGAACGCCGGCAACCCGGCAGCCCTCGATGCCGCGCCGCCACAGGGCATCGACGAGGTCGTGGCGGACCGCCGCGGCTGCACGCTGCTGGTGCGCAATGCGCTCTTCCGCCGCGTGACCCTTGCCGCCCGTGAGCACGTTCGCGACCTGGGCGAGCTCGACGACGACTGGGGCATGAGCGAGATCCGCTGGCAAAAGGCCCTCGATGCCTACCATGAACAGCACGAGGAAATCCTCACCGACGGAGATGCCCGCAGCGCCGCGATGTTTTCCATCGATGAGTCCGACGAGAAGACCGCGCACGTATGGCACGTGCACCAGATCTTTGCCGACGAGGACGGCGACCACGACTTTGGCATCATGGGCGATGTCGATCTGGACGCCACGCAAGACGGCGGTGAAGTCATCTTCAAAAACTACCGCGTCGGCTTTATCGAAGACCTGCTCGAGGACTAGTCGAACATACTGGAACGAAACGAAGCGGGGCCGTTGGCAATATCGCCAGCGGCCCCGTTTTTGCACTATACGCTATGCCTTACTCGGTATCCTTGACCTCATACGAATCCGCCTCGGCTGGCTCATCGTTTGTCTCTGGCGCAGCCCCGCGCGCCTCGTCAAACGCCGCCTTCATGGTCTTGTTGCCCCACGTGAGCTTGCGAATGGTAAGATCGTCGGCCTTCTTGTTGGCTAGGCGCAGATTGTTCTCGGAGGACAGCAATGCCTCCTTGGTTTTCTGCAGATGGCTAATCGTCTTGTCGATCTCATCGATTGCCGTTTGGAACTTGCGGCTCGCGATCTCGTAGTTGCGACCGAAATCATTCTTGAACTTCTCCATCTTGGCTTCGAAGTTCGTGACGTCGATATTCTGCTGTTTGTACTCCGCTAGCTCCTGCTTATAGCGCAGTGAGCCCATGGCGGCGTTGCGAAGGAGCGTGATCATGGGAATGAAAAACTGCGGGCGAATCACGTACATCTTCTCGTAGCGATAGCTCACGTCGACTATCCCTACGTTATAGAGCTCGCTCTCGGGCTCGAGCAGCGTGCAGAGCACCGCGTACTCGCAGCCTTTCTGGCGACGATCGTGATCGAGTTTCTTAAAGAAGTCCTCGTTTTTATGCTTGGTCGCGGTCTCGTCGTTCTCGTTTTTCATCTCGAACATAATCGAAATGACCTCGTTGCCGCTCGCGTCGCACTCGCGGAAGATAAAGTCGCCCTTGGTACCCTCGGACGCATCGTTATCCTTCTCGAAGTACGCGTTGGGAAATGCCGTCATGCGCAGACGGTTAAACTCGGTTTCGCAATGCTGCTCGAGCGACTCGCCCACCATCTTGGTGGACAGACGGACCTTCATGTCCTTAAGGCGCTCGATCTCTTCATCCTTGTAGCGAATCAGGTCATCGCTCGCGCGCTTGGCCTGCGCAAGCTCGAGCTCGTGTGCCGCCTTGGCCTGTTCCTCGCGAGAATCGCGCACCGCCAGCTCGCTCGTCAGTTTGGCACGCGCCTCATCGCGCTCTCGCTCCGCCGCGGCGACCGCCTTCGACAGCTCCATTTTTGCAGAAAGTTCTTGCTCACGAAGCTGTGCACGAAGGCCCTCGGCCTCGCGCTCAGACTGAGCCTTTGCGGCGGAAAACCTCTCTTGTACCTTCGCGCGATAGTCAGCAAGCGCGCGCTCGGCCTCGCTGCGAGCGGCATCGAGCTCACGCTGCGACTCTGCCGCGGCAGCGGCAAGCGCCATCTCCTGGGCCTTGTCCGCCGCGGCAAGCCTGGCCTGCAGCTCGGCAATCTGAGCATCACGTGCAGCTAAATCGTTTTGAGCGGCATTGCGCGCCGCCGACTCGACGAGCTTGGCTTCGTCATCTTTGCGCTCCAGCTGCGCACGCAAATTGTCAATCTCGCGCTGGAGTTCGGCATTCTCCTTTTGAGCGTTGGCTCGTGCCTCTACCGCCGCGCGCTGGCTTGCACTCTCGCGCTCTGCGGCAGCGCCCTCGAGCTTGGCACGCAGCTCGGCGAGCTCAGCATCGCGCTTGGCAACCTCTTGTGCCAGCTGTTGAGCTGCAGCGTTCTTCTGCTCGGTAAGCTGAGCGTTGCGCTGGGACTCTGCCTCTTGCAAGGCAGCCATCGAACGCGAGCGCTCAAGCTCCAGCGCTTGCTCGCCCTCGCGCTGGACCGCCTTCACACGCTCATCCAGGTCGCGCGAAAACTCGGCATCGCGCACTTGCTTGACGATATCCGCATAGCCGGACGCGTCGACCTTAAAAACTTCGCCACAATGCGGGCACTTGATCTCGTTCATAGCAGCTCCTCGATAGACGCAAATTTCAACCGCCTACACTCTACCGCGCCGCACGGACAAAAAAGGCGCCGCCGCCATAATGGCAACGGCGCCAGAACCACCACAAAGGTGTCTGTCCCCTTTGTGGCGGTTTGTGTGACGGTTCGAGAATTACAATCCAAAGAAGCCTAGGATTTGGTCACGGCTTACGGGCTTGTACTCGTTGGCATCGAGGCCGACATCGTAGCGAAAGATAGGACGTTCGCGATCGCGGTTGCGCGTATTGGTGCGGTCTCCCCTGCTGTGGATATGCCCGTGCAGCATGATGGCGCCACGTGCCTTGCCATTCCAGCTGAGCATGGGGTAGTGGCTCATAACCAGACGATGACCCTTGGCATAGCCGGGGGCAATCTCCAGGTAATCACGCACGTCTTCCCAAATCTGCGGCACGTCGGGATCTTCCCAGTCGCCGTCATGGTTACCACGGATGAGCGTCACGTTCTGGCATTCGATGCGCTCGCGCAGGCGCACGGCATCCGCTAGGGGCAGACGATAGGTAAAGTCACCCAGAATATAGAGGCGGTCATCCGCAGCCACGCACTCATTGATGACATCGATGACCTTGCGGTTCATCTCCTCAACCGAGCCAAACGGTCGGTCCATGTCGTGCAAGATATTCGTATCGCCCAGGTGCAGGTCGGCGGTAAACCACATCATCGTCTCAGTCCTCATTTCGCAACGCGTCCAACTCGTGCTAAGTATACAGACGCAGCGATGCGGCAGTTACCCAAAGAGCCCACCAAACAGTCCGCGACGGCGCTTGTCTTTCTTTTTCGACGCATCACCCTGAGTTTTCTTGTCCTGTCGCATCTTACGGTCCTGCTCCAGCTCATCGTCGTCGAGTAGCGTATCCCACTCAAACGGATCGTCCGTCAGATCGAACAGGTCGTCGTCATCAAACATGGCCGCCCCATTGCCGACTAGCGGGCATCCACCACATAGAGGCCAACGCGCACCTGGTGCCACGGGCTACGCTCGGGGGCAACCTGCTGCACGCGGGCCTCAAATACGTCCTCATGGCCGTAATACATCATCAAGGACAGCGGACCGACCTCGTTTCCCGGAACATAGCCAAGCTTGGTGTTGCCGTAGTAGATCGCAACCGCCTCGGGATCATGGGGATTATCGCGCTCGGCGCACAGCGTCAGTTTATCGCCCGCTTTAAGATCGCCCAGGACCAAAGCGCCGTCGGCATACTGAAATCCCGCAATGTGAAACGACAGAAGAACACGTGAAGGCTCGTACATAGCAACTCCCCTAACGGCCGGATAAAACGGCGTTTAACCTTACCGAGAAGTCTACGGGTCCGTGCGGACACAAATTCATCCTGTCTGCGTCTTTTCGACCGTTTGTCCCTACGCCATCTGATTTTAATGCACAAACATGCGCACGAATTTGTGCTTCCAGTTTGCGTAAGGGGCATAGCGGAATGGCACGTCCAGCCACGTTGCCTTGTTCACGATGCTCTTCTTGTGGCTAAACGTATCGAAGCTCTCGCGTCCATGGTACTGCCCCATACCGCTCGCTCCCATGCCGCCAAAGCCCATATGGCTCGTAGCCAGATGCATGATCGTGTCGTTGACGCAACCGCCACCAAAGGGCACGTAACGCACAAAGCGCTGCTGAACCTCACGGTCCTGGCTAAAGATATACAGGGCCAGCGGCGTCGGACGATCCGTAATAAACGTCTCGGCCTCGTCTAGGCTCTCAAACGTCAGCACCGGCAAGATGGGACCGAAAATCTCCTCCTGCATCACGGCGTCATCGGGGGCCACGCCGTCCAAAATTGTCGGCTCAATCTTGAGCGAAGCCTCGCGCGCAGCACCTCCAAGCACGACCTTATCGGAATCGATTAGCCCGTGCACGCGCGCAAAATGCTTGGCATTGACGATATGCCCGTAATCCTCGTTGTCGAGCGGATGCTCGCCAAACATACGGCGCACCTCTTCCTTGATGAGGCCCAGCAACTCGTCGTGCACGCGCGTATCGACCAGCAGGTAGTCGGGCGCCACACAGGTCTGCCCCACGTTGAGCCATTTACCAAAGGCGATACGCCGTGCCGCGACCTTCAAGTTTGCCGTCGCATCCACGATGCAGGGACTCTTTCCACCCAGCTCAAGCGTCACGGGCGTAAGGTTTTTACTTGCGCGCTCCATGACGAGCTTGCCGACCGGAACGCTACCGGTAAAGAAGATCTTGTCCCAGCACTCATCGAGCAGCGCTTCGTTCTCGGCGCGCCCGCCCTCGACAACTGTCACCAGGCACGGATCAAATGCCTCTTCGCAGATCTGCTTGAGCACCGCACTCGATGCCGGAGCATAGGCGCTCGGCTTGATGACCACGGTATTGCCCGCGGCAAGGGCGCCGGCGAGCGGCTCGAGCGTTAGCAAAAACGGGTAGTTCCACGGGGCCATGATGAGCGTGACGCCATAGGGCACGGCTTGCGTCTTGCACACACTCACGGCGTTGGCAAGGTCGCACGGACGCAGGCGCGGACGACTCCATCGAGCCACATGTGCGATCTGATGACGAATCTCGGAAAGCGACGTGCCGATCTCGCACATATACGCCTCGTCATGCGACTTTCCCAAATCGGTCTTGAGCGCATGGGCAATATCGGCCTCGTGGGCCCGCACCGCATCGCGTAAACTCACGAGCGCACGACGTCGAGCATCGACATCAAACGTGGCGTGCGTCTTAAAGTAGACGCGCTGGTCTCCGACGATGCGCGCAATTTCCTCGGTATTCATGGACCCTCCTAGTTCTCGCCCTCAAACATACCACCCGCGTCAACCTCGTACATGCGCATCAGCTCCAAACGGTCCATCAAAAGTGGAACGGGGTACAGCGGATTGGCCTCGGCATCGGCATGCGCCGCCATCTCGGGAATGTCGGAGCGGCGAATGCCCGTCACATATTTGGGAATGTCCAAGGCGGCGTTCATTCGATCGACCCAATCGATAAAGGCCTCGACGGCATGCGTCAGGGCGCCCATGCCCGTCTGCCCCGTAATGGAGGCGGGCAGACCTCGCGTGAACTCGGGGTCGTACACCACAAAGCGCGGGATAAGCACAAAGTCGTTAATGGGGTACTTGTAGTGCGTCTCGTCATCGGTGATAACCGCCGCGAGCGTAACTTCGCTTCCCGTGCCGGCGGTAGTGGGAACCGCAATAAGCAGCGGCAGGAGACGGTGGACGCGCAGCAGGCCGCGCATCTTGTTGATGGGCTTGTTTGGCTGTGCGATGCGTGCTCCCACGCCCTTGGCACAGTCCATGGCCGAGCCACCGCCAAAGCCGATAATGGCCTGGCAGGCGCTCTCTCTCAGCATGCTCCAGAATGCGTGGCTCGGTATAGGGCAGTACCGGCAATGCGATGCGAAAACCGTTTGATACGTTCGGCACCAGGCGCAGCGGGCTAGATGCATAAAGGAAACTCCCTCATTTGTTGATTGGTCAACATTTGTTCGACCGATTGTACTCATCAGAGGTCGCAGGCGGCCTGCCAATCGTTAATCAATCAACATCTTCATCTCTTAAAATTGTTTTATCAAAAATCATTCCTAATAGGCTTCACATTTTGTTGCATTTATGGATAATAGAACTCGTCAAGACGCACGTCCGGAGAGGGCCCTTACGGGATCGGACAAGCGCCCCATCGCCATCCATCGAAAGGATCGAATCATGAAATTTGTTTGCCCCGTTTGCGGTTATGTGGAAGAGTTCGACGGCGACCAGCTGCCCGAGGATTTTAAGTGCCCCCAGTGCGGCGTTCCCGGTTCTCGTTTCCTGAAGCAGGAGGAGGGCAAGCTCGAGTGGGCTGCCGAGCACGTCGTGGGCGTCGCCAAGATGGAGGGCGTCTCCGAGGACATCGTTGCCGACCTGCGCGCCAACTTTGAGGGCGAGTGCTCTGAGGTCGGTATGTACCTGGCCATGGCTCGCGTCGCCCATCGCGAGGGCTATCCCGAGATCGGCCTATACTGGGAGAAGGCTGCCCACGAGGAGGCCGAGCACGCCGCCAAGTTCGCCGAGCTCCTGGGCGAGGTCGTGACCGACTCCACCAAGAAGAACCTCGAGATGCGCGTTGAGGCCGAGAACGGCGCCACCGCCGGCAAGACCGATCTTGCCAAGCGTGCCAAGGCCGCTGGCCTCGATGCCATCCACGATACCGTGCACGAGATGGCTCGCGACGAGGCCCGCCACGGCAAGGCTTTCGCCGGCCTGCTCAAGCGCTACTTTGGCTAAGCCAACCGCCTGAGAGATAATCTCTAACTTTAAAGGGCCCGAACCGCATGGTTCGGGCTTTTTTCGTGTCTCATGAACTCGTTAACGCCCTGAAATAGGGCCACTTTCGGCATCGACTTCTCGTCAAAAACTAAGTGAGTAGACTTTTTGGAACTTGCCGAGCAGACCATCCATATTGCTCTATAAAGCCGCAGGTAAATGACTTGTTGCAAAACGGCCTGGTCGCCATCACGCCAAAAGTCTACTCACTTAGATCCGCGCCGTCCACGATCGAGCTGTTTTGTGTCCAATGGACATCTTTCCGTCGATTACTCCCAATTTTGTCCAGTCAACGAATAGTTCAGACCGGAGTAATGCCTCAGCCCTTTGCTCATCCGAGCTTTTATAGCGATATTCAACATCGAGCATCCTGCATACGGCCTTAACGATCGCACGGAATCTGTCCTCATCGGATATCTGTCCGTGTGTCAGGAGAAGCACGTCGTAGCCCATGGCTTGAAGCGCCGTCATGCGGTCAGCGTCACGCAAGCCATCCCCCGCGCGCCCGTGCGAGGCCTTTCCCTGGCATTCAATAGCCACCTGTCGCCTCCCGTCCGGCGAAGAAAGGAGTAGGTCGATATATACGCTGGTCTTTCCTACAATCGCTCGAGCACTTGTGCTTAGCACCACTTTGACATTGAGCTCTATGCCGCAAAACCCTTCGCCTCCCAGGGCTCGCGGCAGTCCAAGCAACAAATACGCCTCGACCTCAAAAGGCGAAGCGGCACCCATTGGAACGAGTTGCGACACCGCCATAAATCGATTGCCGTAACGCATCCCGCAAACATCTGAACAAAAACGGTCAAGGTCCCCATCCAAAACCAAAGCGTCGCGACGCCATAAATTTGAGGCGGCGCCGCCCTCGGACGGGCAGCGCACCCAACCCAACGTTGTCGAAATCGCACCCGAATCAATTGCATGCGAAAGCTCCGCCTCAAGTGCCGCCGGCAGGGCACATACCGCAAACAAGCCGCACATCTCCGACAATACCAGAAGAAGTTGGAGATCCGTCAGATGTCGAGACATGATAAATGCCGTCAGTAGAGGAGACGTGACCAAAAATCCATGTTCCGTTTCCAGCACGGATTCCCTGGGGAGTTCACCAAGAAACAGCCGCTGCCTAATGTTGGCAGGGCAAGTCCGTTTGTTTCTCGTCCGAACCAATGTATACAACGGAAAACCGAGCGCGACCGCAGCCGTCGGGTTGCGGACGAGGTCATATCGCTGCCGGTCTTCATCCGGCCGCGGAAGCGGAGGACACAAAGCGCGGACTTGAGGGGGCAAACGCCAGTACCTAAAAGCCGATATGTCACAAAGTAGATCCTTCATAGGCACAGGAAAGCACGAATTTCAACCCAGTCGGTCTCTCATTGGCGCGAACGCACCAAAAATGGCTCCGAACGAACTGCAAGGTTTTCAACAGCCCTCCCCAACTGGCCAAAAGCTTACCGAGAACTGGACGAAGCCCTGTTGAAAACCCCATTTTTTTTCTCATGCGGAAGCTTTGCGCGGCAAGTGAGTAGTCTTTTTGGGACATCCCGAGCAGACCGATGATCCCACTTCTCAAAACCACAGGTAGATAGCTTGTTACAAAACTGTCTGGTCGCCAAAGTGCCAAAAGTCTACTCACTTAGGTTACAGAGTGCCCCATTAGCTGCGATTCCAGGGTATTAAGCACCTCCGGACTCAGGTCGTCATACTGGACAAGAATTTGAGTTGAGTTTTCAGGGACAGATGCGCCATCGGCACACCAATAACAGTTACTGATATCGATAAAAGGGATGCTCGAGCGCGTGAGGGCCTGCGCAAAAGAGCTTCCGCCCGTTCCCCGCTCCGCAACCACGGTGCAGTAAAGACCTGCGTCTGCATGCTCGATCGAAACCTCTTCTGCTGGAAACGCATTCCGTACAAGCGCCGCCAGGCCATCACGCGCCTCACGAGCACGAACGCGCACGCGGTTCACATGTCGCTCGTAATCACCCGATTCCAGCAAACGAGCCAAAGCGACCTGGTCGACAGAGCTCACCGACGAGGCGTAGAAACCAAGGTTGCACCTAAACCGCTCCATCAGCTCATCGGGCAACACCATGTACGCTAGACGCAACGCCGATGAAAGGCTCTTTGAAAACGTGTTGGTGTAGATAACCGATTGAGCGGCATCGATCGAAGCAAGCGCGGGAATCGGCTTGCCGGCCAGACGAAACTCGCAATCAAAGTCATCTTCGATGAGATATCGACCTGGTCGCTCGGCGGCCCAGCTCAGCAGCGCATAGCGACGCGCAATGCTCGTCACAAGGCCGGTCGGATACTGATGGGACGGCATCAGGTGAAGGACATCGGTCCCCGTTTTCTGCAGAGCGCTCAAGTCTACGCCCTCATCATCCAACGGGATATGTCGAACTTTGCAACCCATAGCCTGATAGATGCGCGTCAGGCGCAAATAGCCCGGGTCCTCAACGGCATACACCTTGTCGGCGCCAAGCAACTGAACCAACATGGTATCGAGCAGCTGGGCGCCTGCGCCGATAACAACGTTGTTGGGGTCGACATTCATACCCCTTGTCCCGCGCAGATGGTGGGCAATTGCGCGTCGTAGCCGAGTGGTGCCCTGTGCCGGCGCGGTCGAAAAGATTTCGCGCTCGTCTTCGGATGCCAGCGTCGCCCGCAGCGCGCTTTGCCAAAGCCGCGCCGCCTCCAAAGCAGAAGGAGAAAGTGCATCGAATCGCTCGACCTGTCCGTTGACATCATGCGCGCCGGAACCCGCAGAGACGGCATCCCGGTCGATGCCCTCTGCAGCCGAAGCCAAAACCGGTGCATCCGGAAGCTCGCAAGCGTAGTAGCCACGACGCGGCATTGAGCAAATATAGCCCTCGGCAAGTAACTGGCTATATGCATTCTCGATGGTAATGACACTGATTCCCAGATGATTGGCAAAGGCGCGCTTAGACGGAAGATGCTCCCCCGCCGCAATGCGTCCAGCAACGATATCATCTCGAATTTGCTGGTAAATATACTCATAGAGCGATGCGTCGCCGCGTTTTTCCAAATTGTAGTCAAGCATGAGTTTATCACCTGACCTTATTGAGTCATTCAATCTGGTATTAGTCTGACCTTATTATTATCTCTAAAACTGAGTATTTCGCCATACCCAGCTCCCCGATAGGATGTTCCGTCAAGCAATGCACATGCCAACCAAGGGAGCAACCATGGCAGAACAGACCAGCAAGGCAGATCGCGTCAAACTCAATCGCGAGCTCGCGCATATGCTCAAGGGCGGCGTCATCATGGACGTCACCACGCCCGAGCAGGCACGCATCGCCGAAGAGGCGGGCGCCTGCGCCGTCATGGCACTCGAGCGCATCCCGGCCGACATCCGTGCCGCAGGCGGCGTCTCACGCATAAGCGACCCCAAGATGATCAAGGGTATCCAAGAGGCCGTCTCCATCCCCGTTATGGCCAAGTGCCGCATCGGCCACATTGTCGAGGCGCAGGTCCTGCAGGCCATCGAGATCGATTACATCGACGAGTCCGAGGTTCTCTCCCCTGCCGACGACGTCTATCACATCGACAAGACCCAGTTTGACGTGCCGTTTGTCTGCGGCACCCGCGATCTGGGCGAGGCGCTGCGCCGTGTTGCCGAGGGCGCCACGATGATTCGCACCAAGGGTGAGCCGGGTACGGGCGATGTCGTCCAGGCCGTGCGTCACATGCGCAAGATCCAAAAGCAGATCCGCGACGTTGTTGCCCTGCGCGATGACGAGCTCTTTGAGGCAGCCAAGCAACTGCAGGTTCCGGTCGAGCTGGTGCGCGAGGTCCACGCCACGGGCAAGCTTCCCGTCGTGAACTTTGCCGCCGGCGGCGTAGCGACCCCCGCCGACGCCGCGCTGATGATGCAGCTGGGCGCCGAGGGCGTCTTTGTGGGATCGGGCATCTTTAAGAGCGGCAACCCGGCCAAGCGCGCCGCCGCCATCGTCAAGGCCGTGGCAAACTTCACCGATGCCAAACTCATCGCCGAGCTTTCGGAGGACCTGGGCGAGGCCATGGTGGGCATCAACGCCGACGAGATCGAGATTATCATGGAGGAGCGCGGGCGCTAGTCCGGCAGAAAGGATCGCCCATGAGCGATTACTCAGACCAAACGGTCGCCGTGCTGGCGGTCCAAGGCGCTTTTGCCGAGCACGAAGCAAGACTATCCGAGCTGGGCGCACACTGTATTGAGCTGAGGCAGGCGGCCGATTTGCAGCAGAACTTTGACCGTCTGGTACTTCCCGGCGGCGAGTCCACCGTTCAGGGCAAGCTACTTGCCGAACTCGATATGCTCGAGGATCTACGTACCCGCATTGTTGAAGGCATGCCTGTACTGGGAACTTGTGCCGGTCTGATTCTGTTGGCGCGCGACCTTGCCGCCCACGATGACAAGGGAACACCGCGCTTGGCAACCATGGATATACTCGTTGAGCGCAATGCCTATGGCAGGCAGCTCGGCAGTTTTCGCACCAAGGGGCAGGTAGACGGTATCGACGGTGAAGTGCCGTTAACGTTTATCCGCGCACCCCGCATCGTCGAGGTGCACGGCAATGCCGAGGCCCTAGCCGAAGTCGATGGCCGCATCGTCGCCGCCCGTCAAGACAATCAGCTCGGCGTTACCTTCCACCCCGAGCTCGACGACGACACCCGCCTCCACGAGCTCTTCCTCCAAATGTAGGCAGAAAACAAACGAATGTGGATTTTCGGACGCATAGCAAATGAGAGTGGAAATCTCCCACTTTGAGCTTGGATGCAAGCTCAAACCGGGAGATTATCCACTCTCATACTATGTAGTCGTTGGGGACGGTGTTAAACCAAATTTTAAACAAAAACTTACCCAACCACTAAAATTCCCTTTTACGCCCCCGTTGGCCCCGATAATACCGCCCAAAAAAAACATTTCCCTTTTTGGCAGGTTTGGATCAAGGCAACGCCGATGTTTTGGCAACGACAGACACTATGACCCAATCCGAGGGCACTAAAAAGATAGGAGCCCCCGCTCGTGACCGCGGGTCGGGGCTGCGACAATGATGTTGAAGTGCCATAGGCGCAGCCGCGC